>NZ_JARPLC010000203.1:0-4912 GCF_032350395.1 Limnospira sp. PMC 289.06 | reverse complement strand
AAAGAAGCATTTGCCGACGGTCGCCAAGAAGGTCGCCAAGAAGGTCGCCAAGAAGGTCGCCAAGAAGGTCGCCAAGAAGGTCGCCAAGAAGGGGTGCAAGAAGGTCTCCAACAGGAAAGGATAAATATTGTTGTGCGTTTGGCAAATTTGGGAAATAGCGCGGAAGCGATCGCCCAAATGTTGGGTTTACCATTGGAGGAAATTCAGCAAATTTTGTCATCTCGTGCTGACAACTAGGAGCGCGCATCAAAGTTATGGGAGAGGCGATCGCCCATAACTTTCAATACGTTAATGATGGGATGGTGTGGGTGTGGTGAAATTGTGCGAAGTTTCCGAAAAAGGGTGGAGCGAGCGTGAAGATGTTAGTATTAGTTTATATCCTATCTCACACCTGCCATGAAAACCCCTCAACTGATGATTTTCCTAGTGCTGGCTGGTCTGACAGTACCCACCGCTGACACTCCACGAGCGATCGCACTCCCCGTGCTGGTAGCCCAAAACCAAGCCCAAAATCAACCGATTCCGATTTCCTTGCCGACCTCGGCGGCGGTGAGTTTGGTTAATGGCGGTCAACGCTCCGGTCAACTGGTTGAAATTAACTCTCAATATCTCATTGTAACACGAGGTGACAGTCGCGCTCAAGAAGCGATCGCCAATGTTTCCCGCGTGCAATTTCGGGGGGATATTTGGTGGCCGACTTCCGACGGTCGGATAGTGATTCGCGGCGACCATGAGAACACAGGCGGAAACCCCCGACGCTTCCGGGTGCGGGTGGATGGATTAGTTTGGGAAGATGCAGATAAAGGCTTTTTGGCGATCGTACCAGAAGCCGTTATCGCAGTAGATGATCAACCGGGCATTCCCAGGGGAATGAAGAACATAATTCATAGTCGTTATGTGGTGACTGCCATAGAATTCGCCCCCCAGAATTCCGAGTTAATTATCACGGCGAAATTGCTATCCCCTTCCGAATAGCTTTCCCGTAGGTTGGGTGCAGGGGAGTGCAACCCAACTAACACTTTCTAGGATTATATAGCAACCGCCAGAGCGGTTCGGACTGAGCGGCTAATTTTAGACCCGCCTTGAAATGAATTTGAAGGCTGATAGCAAAAGTCCACTCAAGTAGACTAAATAGACAAGAGGAGATCATCATGAATTCCGATATCCGTCAAGAAATTATTGACCTAGCCAGAGAACTACCCGATGATGTTTTGCCAGATGTTCTGACATTTTTACGCTGTATAAATGACCGAAAAAACCAATAATTCCAGATAATGATACTGCCAATAATCAGGTAGAATTGGGTCGGGCGATCGCGGCTTATCAGGCGATCGCTGATAAGTACAAGAATGCGTTGCGGGAATTAGCAAAGTGAACCAACCATTATGGATATCCGAAGAAATTGTTAGGCAGCTTCCCGTAGGTTGGGTGCAACGAGCGTGAAACCCAACATCAATTTTCAATTAATAATAGGTGATGCCATGAAAAGATTAATGATGGGTGGTTTATTGGGAGTAACAATGCTATTGGCGACTCCCGCGATATTGCCAATTCTGGCACAGCGCAGTTATGCCCAAACCTCCCAGACTCAGGCGGCACAATTGCAACAACTGATTGATTTAGCAGCTTCCCGTAGGTTGGGTGCAACGAGCGTGAAACCCAACATCAATTTTCAATTAATAATAGGTGATGCCATGAAAAGATTAATGATGGGTGGTTTATTGGGAGTAACAATGCTATTGGCGACTCCCGCGATATTGCCAATTCTGGCACAGCGCAGTTATGCCCAAACCTCCCAGACTCAGGCGGCACAATTGCAACAACTGATTGATTTGGGAGCCCAGCAAACTCAGCAAGGGCAACCTTTACAAGCCATAGAAACCCTTAAACAAGCCCTAGCTATTGCCCAAAGTATCCAAAATCGAGAAGGGGAAGCATTGGCAAATCTGGTTCTGGGTTTCAACTATAATCGGATCGGTAAATCCCAGGAAGCCTTAACATACTTCCAGCAAGCATTACCCATAATGCGGGAAGTGCGCGATCGCACCGGGGAAGCGGCTACTCTCCATAATATCGGTGCAGTTTACCGCGATATCGGTCAACCCCAGCAAGCCTTAACATACTTCCAGCAAGCATTACCCATTAGGCGGGAAGTGGGCGATCGCGCCGGGGAAGCCACTACTCTCAGTAATATCGGTGCAGTTTACCGCGCTATCGGTAAACCCCAGGAAGCCATCGAAAACTTGGAAAAATCCGTACAAATTACCCTAGAAATGCGTGCAGGTTTGCAACAGGAAAACCGCCAAACATTCCTAGAAAGTAACCGAGGAAGATCCGTCGCCCTTGTAGACCTTCTCATTGACCAAAACCAACCCGACCAAGCCTTTAAATGGTATAACCTCGCCACCACCTTCGACCTCGCCGACTATACCCGCCTTATCGATGCCCAAGTTGGCGACCCAGAAGCCCAAAAACTCATTGACCAATGGAATCAAAACCATCAACGCCTACAATTACTTTACGCCCAAGTTGACCAGGACTGGACACCCCAACTCTCCCAACAAATCAACCAATTACAAGCCCAAAATAGCCAACTAGCCGAGAATATCTCCCGCCAATATCCCCCAGTTGCCGAACTCTTTGAAACCACCCCCCAAGACATCCAAACTATCCGGGAAAATATCGCCCCCGGAACCCTGGTTATTCAACCCGTTTTGTTAACTAATATTCGTAACGTCCAGGATAAAATCGGCATTTTTTTAGTCAGCCGCGACCAAGCCACCCTCGTCCGCACCATTCCCATTAACCCCACCGAATTTGATGCCATCCTCACCGAATATCGCGCCCAAATCCAAAACCCAAACTCCGACAACTACGCTGGCAATCAAGAACTACTGTATGATTATCTCATTCGTCCCGTCGAGGCGGATATTGCTGCCTATTCTCCCGAAAAAATCGCCATCATTGCCACCGGAAAACTCCGTTATATTCCCTGGGAAACTTTCTATGATAACCAAAGCGACCAATACCTACTAGAAAAATACCCCATCCACTACCTCACCCGCATTTCCGCCACCCGCCATATCCCCAGCAACCCCACCCGCACCCCCAATATTTTAGCCTTTGGCAACCCCACCCCCACCTCCCAAGAACTCCCCGGATCGGAACAGGAAGCCCGCCAAGTTACCGAAATTTTATCAGGGGAATATTGGGTGAGGGAAGAAGCGACCCTCAACCGTTTTTATAACGATTATCTCCGGTTTAATATCCTCCATTTAGCCAACCCAGTCTGCTTGAACCCCCAGGGATGTGCGGAGCTAGAGGCAAATCAGATATTATTTGCCAATGGAGAAATCTTAAATATTGCGGATATAGCATTGTTGGGATTAAACCAAACTAAATTGGTAGTTTTAAGTGCTTGTCAAACCGCGATGACAAGGGAATCAGACGGCCGCGAATTGCCAGCGATCGCCTACTTATTTGAACGGGCGGGAGCCGATGCCGTGATTGCCAGCTTATGGAGTGCGGAGGACAAGAAAGCCCTCTTAATTATGACACAATTTTATGAGAATGTCAACGAGGGAATGACAAAAGCCGAGGCTTTACGACAGGCGAAATTAACCTTCGTCCAACAAGGCCTACATCCCTTTTCTTGGTCGCCTTTAATTCTGATAGGTGATGGCAGTTATTTATGAGGGAATATTGGCAAGTTGAAGGGGGGAGATATTTAGGGATGGATTGAGGTTTTCGGGTGGGGTGAGAAATCCGGTCAACCCAACAGTTAACAATTACTGTAAAATTGACAGGCAAGGTTCCACCCCACATCAACTTTCAAATGTGGCTGAATAAACTTAGATTAGGTGATGCCATGGAAAGATTAATAATTGGTTCTCTATTGGCAGTCCGTAGGTTGGGTGTAACGAGCGTGAAACCCAACTAGCTTCCCGTAGGTTGGGTGCAACGCAGTGAAACCCAACATCAATTTTCAATTAATAATAGGTGATGCCATGAAAAGATTAATGATGGGTGGTTTATTGGGAGTAACAATGCTATTGGCGACTCCCGCGATATTGCCAATTCTGGCACAGCGCAGTTATGCCCAAACCTCCCAGACTCAGGCGGCACAATTGCAACAACTGATTGATTTAGCAGCTTCCCGTAGGTTGGGTGCAACGCAGTGAAACCCAACATCAATTTTCAATTAATAATAGGTGATGCCATGAAAAGATTAATGATGGGTGGTTTATTGGGAGTAACAATGCTATTGGCGACTCCCGCGATATTGCCAATTCTGGCACAGCGCAGTTATGCCCAAACCTCCCAGACTCAGGCGGCACAATTGCAACAACTGATTGATTTGGGAGCCCAGCAAACTCAGCAAGGGCAACCTTTACAAGCCATAGAAACCCTTAAACAAGCCCTAGCTATTGCCCAAAGTATCCAAAATCGAGAAGGGGAAGCATTGGCAAATCTGGTTCTGGGTTTCAACTATAATCGGATCGGTAAACCCCAGGAAGCCTTAACATACTACCAGCAAGCATTACCAATATGGCAGGAAATAAGTGATCGCACCTGGGAAGCCACTACTCTCAATAATATCGGTGGAGTTTACAGCGCTATCGGTCAACCCCAGCAAGCCTTAACATACTACCAGCAAGCATTACCAATATGGCGGGAAGTGCGCGATCGCGCCGGGGAAGCAAATACTCTCAATAATATCGGTGTAGTTTACCGCGCTATCGGTCAACCCCAGGAAGCCTTAACATACTACCAGCAAGCATTACCCATATGGCAGGAAGTGAGCGATCGCGCCGGGGAAGCCACTACTCTCAGTAATATCGGTGCAGTTTACGGCGATATCGGTCAACCCCAGCAAGCCTTAACATACTACCAGCAAGCATTACCCATTAGG
>NZ_JARPLC010000202.1:0-5027 GCF_032350395.1 Limnospira sp. PMC 289.06 | reverse complement strand
CAACAGTTATGAGGATGGTCAGGAGTGCGCTCCTTATATTCAACCAAGGGGTTGAAATCCTCACCAAGCGGTTATTTCGGGTATTGCAACCCTATTTCATGCCTGAACGTCTCGCACTTGTAAAGATCAAGTAACATAACACAGACAAACTGCATCGATCATGACTCAAATTTCTGCTAACTCTGATGTTCCGAGTATGGGACGTCGCCAATTTATGAATCTGCTGACCTTTGGTTCAGCAACCGGGGTGGCCCTAGGTGCGCTGTATCCCTTCGTCAAATATTTTATTCCTCCTTCAACTGGGGGAGCAGGTGGCGGTGTGATCGCCAAAGATGCTTTGGGTAATGATGTGGTAGCCAGCCAATTTGTGGCTACTCATAATGTAGGCGATCGCGTCTTGGCTCAAGGTCTCAAAGGTGATCCTACCTACCTAGTGATTGAAAATGATGGCAACCTGGCTGAATATGGCTTGAATGCGGTCTGTACTCACCTAGGTTGTGTGGTTCCCTGGAACAGCAGCGAGAATAAATTTATCTGTCCCTGTCACGGTTCCCAGTATGATGCTACTGGTAAGGTAGTGCGTGGTCCGGCTCCCCTGTCCTTGGCGCTGGTTCACACCGAAGTTGTGGACGACAAAGTAAGTTTCATTCCCTGGACTGAAACTGATTTCCGCACCAATGAAGCTCCCTGGTGGGCTTAATTGAGACTCAGGGGGGGATGGATAATATCTATCCCCAATCTGTGATCTAATGATAATTTACATTTTGAGAGAGATAGAACATTCCGATGTCAAACACTGACCGATTCGCAATTCTGCGTCGTGGCATTGGGGCAACTTTGCGGGTGTTATTAGTTGCAGTGGCAACCGCAGGGCTGTTCCTAGCCGGGGATTTGGTATTACCCCAAAGTGCTGCGGCTTATCCTTTCTGGGCTCAGGAAACTGCCCCAGAAACTCCTAGAGAAGCTACAGGCCGTATTGTTTGTGCTAACTGCCACTTGGCTGCTAAACCTACAGAAGTAGAGGTTCCCCAGTCTGTCTTACCTGATACTGTGTTTAAGGCTGTGGTGAAAATCCCCTATGATACTAATTTACAGCAGGTGTTGGGTGATGGTAGCAAAGGCGCTCTGAATGTGGGAGCGGTGTTGATGCTTCCAGAAGGCTTTAAAATTGCTCCTGCCGATCGCATTCCTGAAGAGATGGCCGAAGAAGTCGGTGGTCTTTACTTCCAACCCTACAGTGCTGATCAAGAAAATGTGGTGATTGTTGGTCCAATTCCTGGCGATCAATACCAAGAAATTGTCTTCCCGGTTCTGTCTCCAGACCCAGCTACTGATAAGTCTATCCACTTTGGTAAATATGCCATCTACGCTGGCGGAAACCGGGGTCGCGGTCAACTGTACCCGGCCGGTAATGCCAGCAATAACACGGTTTATAAAGCCTCTGTGGGTGGAACTATCACCGAAATTACTCAGGAAGAGTATGTTGGCTACCAGGTCACTATCACTACTGCTGAGGGCGATTCTGTGGTGGAAACTGTGCCTCCTGGTCCTGAGTTGATTGTTTCTGAGGGTCAACCTGTGGCGGCTGGTGATTCATTAACCAATAATCCTAATGTGGGTGGCTTTGGTCAAGATGATACTGAAATCGTACTCCAAAGTTCGACTCGGATTCAAGGTCTACTGGCATTTTTTGCCCTGGTGATGCTAACTCAGATTCTGTTAGTTCTCAAGAAAAAACAAGTGGAAAAAGTCCAAGCGGCTGAGATGAATTTCTAATTCTGGCTGTCCATTGGCTTCAACGTTGAAAGTCAGGGGGTAGGGTCTGATAATTAATAGTTGTTAATTGTGGATTCTGCCTCCGGCTTTCTCACTGGAAATTAAGCAAATTTATCAAGTTTTTACAAGTGGCGATCGCAACGGATACAATTAAAGCGGGAAAATTCGACTGGTTTTATCGGGAAATTAATCGGGAAGTTATCGATAAACCGCCTATATTATTTTTACATGGGTTAATTTCTCACGCGTTACAGTTGGACTGTAATTATGGAGGAAGTAGGCGAGAAAGGATACAAGTGCGATCGCACCCGACTGGCTGGGTTCTGGATATTCTGAGAAACCAGACAACAAGACAACCACGAGATTTTCCCTATACTCCAGATGCGTATATTCAATCCCCGCCAGAGTTTTTAAATGCTCTCCAATTAACTAAGTTTTATTTGGTGGTTCAAGGTTTCTTGGGTTCGGTGGGTTTACAGTATGCCCTGCGACACCCAGAACAAATTGAACGGCTGTTAATATTAAATACCCCCGTCTCAGGTGAGGGCAAAATTACCCTGGAAAATCAAACAGATGGCATTGCCTTTTATGGGTATATTAGGATGACTCAAGACCCGTTATTAGTCGATCGCACTCTGGAGGGGGGAAGCGGTTATGTGATTGAAGATAAGGAGCGAGATGTCTATCGCCGTCCGTTTCTCAAGTCCTCCTCTACGGGGCGGGCGCTCATGGCAACCATTAAGAACCTACAATTGAATTGGTCTATGGAAGAAATTGTCTCAGGCTTCCCCAAATGGTTGCATACCATAGAGATGATCTGGGGGACTGCTGACCCTTGGCTAGATCTGTCTATGGCGGAAAGTTTTGCCCTTGAAGAGGGGAGGGGCAGTATTGGTTAAACTAGATAAGGCTGGACATTATCCCCAAGACCATTGGCCCCAAGAAATCACCGAATCCCTACTGCTATTCCTGCGAAAAAAAGCACTCTGAACTCCTATGGTGACGCTTCGACCCCATGGCGGATCTAGTTTTGGGGTTGGGGAATACAGCTAATCGTCACCTCGTCCGTAGATTTTCTATATACTACTGTCCAATATGACTGAAACATCCCCGAATCCGAAATTTACACCCCCAATGGTCGAAAGTAATGTAGACCAACAAGCCTTGACGGGGCAACTTAGACGCAAAGAAGGCAGTTGGGTCGAGTGGGGTCAGGCCTGTGCTACTCTGCAAAAGTGCGGTAAAAATTCTGGCGAGATTTTTGAGGATACTGGTTTTGAACCTGTGCAACAAAATCAGGTAATTGTGGCTTCCCAGGTTTACCAGTCCATGGTTAAGGGGGAAACCTCCGAGAAGGTGCGATCGCATTTTTGGCAAAAAGGCAGCGATATCCTTTATGAACTTCGCATCCTCACCCAACCCCTGCGGGTGGCGGCGGCGGCGTTGATTCTGGAGTACAATTTAGATGCTGATGAGGCTAGAAATATCGCTAGAGCGCTGAAAGATTTTTCCCTGCTGCGGGGTATCGAGTCAGGATTTTCTACTGATGCGGGGGATATGGTGGCCTATTATTTCGCGAAATTGGCTCGCCAACAAAAGGATATTCAGGAGCGATCGCGCCTGATTGCTAAGGGTCTAAAATTTGTTAAATCTGCAGCGGCTAGAAGCGAGCTAGAACAGCTTTTAACTGATTTTACGGTTTCCTCTCTCAAAACTGCCCCTCGCCTGCCAGTTTATCGTTTAGAGGAATCTGAGGAACTTCCTTGTATTATGCCTGTGGTGGGGAGGTTACCCCTGAACAGGGAGGATTTGCAAGCTGTTCCTCTGTGTGAAGCGATCGAACCTTTTGGAATGATCAAATTTACGGGCTCAGGTGCGAGTCTGGCTTTACCAGGTTGGCAGGTAGTCCGAAATTCTGAGGACCCGGTGGTGATTTTATGCCCAAGCGATCAGCTTCCTACTCCTCTTCCTGGTTGTCAGGTTGAGGAAGTAGTTGCAGTCATTGATCGCGCCGCCAGGACATGGCAAGCAGACAGTTATTTTCTAGTGGAGGTTGAGGGTCAACTAGAATTGCAGTGGTTTGAGGAAAAACCAGAAGCGCCTCTGCTAGGCCGGGTAGTTCTGATTTTGCGTCCGAAACGGATTGTCGATGAAAATCAGATGACGGATATTTGGCAAGTTGAGGAGTAGGGCCCGTCAAACTCTTGCACCCAGAAATAGAGGCGATCGCGATCTAGCTATAGGATGTTAACGAGAACGACGCGATCGCATATTAGGGGGCAAAAAGTCAGCAGGTTCTTCCTCAATCCGATAAGGCCAGATATCAATAGGTTGAATTGAATAACGTTTCAACTCAGACCGACGATTAGATTGAGTCACCATCACCACTAAAGCGATCGCAAAAATACTACCACCCAAGACCACAGCCAGAATCACCCCCACCAGAAACCATAGCATAGCAGTTGGCAATCCATTGGAGCCAGAATTGCCTTGAGACAAGCGGTTTTGATCCAGAGTCAAATTACTAACCCGACGCTCCTGTTCTTGCAGTTGCATAGTCAGGCGTTCATTTTGCATTCGCTGCTGTTCAAGCTGAGTTGTAAGAGTTTCAATTTGAACCCGATGTCGCTCCAGTTGACTCGTTAGTTGGTCAATCTGAACCCGATGTCGTTCCAGTTGAGTAGTGATTTGTTGATTAGTCGTTTGTTGTCTTTCCCATTCTCGAAGTACATGAGACCCAGAACTTGAGGAATCAGAGGAACTAGGTGGGGGAGGTAAAGGAAAGGTGGGGATCGGAATCTGCCCATTGGGAAACGTCCCTAATGTTGACTCCGACACATTAGGCGGTGGCGGGAGAATTCCAGATGGGAAACTTGGGGGTGATGGTTCATCCTTTCCTAAAGACGATTGGTTACTCAAAAATAACCATGCGAATAGGAGTAGCATGGCTACCATTAAGGTAAACACACATCCCCATAAAAACCCCGTAGTCGGACTCATGCGTTTGGATTTCACACTTAGGCAGCTATAAGAGAATTCCAGGTTAAATCCTTTTCAACAGCCTAATGGCCTATCTAGGGTGATCAGTAGAAGAGAGACTTGCCATTGGACATCATGTACATCTCTGAATCTAACTGCTTACGAATCTAACCGAGTTGCATATTAACACGAAGCGTTTACCGTTGTCTTGGAATTGTATAGCACAAGACAGAAAAGTTAGGACGTATAATGGCAAGGATATCTACAGAAGA
>NZ_JARPLC010000201.1:0-5103 GCF_032350395.1 Limnospira sp. PMC 289.06 | reverse complement strand
GCCAACAGTGAAAAACCGGGTTTCCTTGTTAAAATTGGTTAATACCGCCCAAATGCTGCTACAGACTCGGTATGTTCACATTCGGAGATAATACCGTGAGCGATCGCATTTCCAACTCAGATTTATTACAAACTATCGAAGACTTCCTCACCTATCTCGAACCATCTCAAACCAACCCCCAAAATCACCCCAAACTGTCGGAACATCTACAAGTATTAGAAGACCAATTAACCGCCGCCGAAGATAAAACCTTGAAACTGGCGAAAATCATTAAATCATGGTGTAACGAGTATCAGATTACCTTCAACCCAGAAGAGTTGATAATAGTTCGCGACCACATGAAACAACAAGGGCAGACAATCCCCAAACCAGCAGAAGGAGAACGACCGGAAACGGTCTATAATAAGGCCTTACTGGTGGCTAGAGTGCAACAGGCAAAACAAGCACACTCCTAATCTGTTTACCTAATCTTTAGCAACCATAAATATGAGCGATAAAATAGCCCCAATTTACGCCCCTAGTTTGTATTGGTTCGCCTATGAATATCATCGCGGCTTAGTGACCTCAAATGATGATACCCCCGCCCAAACCTTAGACCACATTAACCCCCAATGGGTACGGAAAAAATATAGCAGTATTCTTAACAAGTTCGAGGTAGACTTAGAGTTAGATATTCGCTCAGATGAACCTTCCCAAAATTTCGATTTGCTGGTCGGTGCTGATGATGAAATAACTACATTTAACTTCACCACTAAACAGCATTTAGAAGGGTTTATTTATCCTCAATGTCTCCATGATAGTTATGCCCTAAATCTGAATATTTACCAACCCGAAACCCCCGGACAAGATGAATATAAGCTGGCGGATTTAGCTCAATTCAACCCGGGGAATTGCTTTAAACCGTCACCGGATTCGGCTTCTAATTTAGGGCAAACTCTGTTATTAAGTGCCTATTTAAACACCAATAAACCGGATAATATTCGCGACTTATAACCTCTGGCTAGACAAGGCTGGATTAAGTTTTTTCACCTGGAAAATGGGGAGAAATTACCGCCTCTCTATCGCGCTGATAATCTGCTGGGTGGATATCTGTATGAGTACGGGAGTCCGAGGGCGGATTTAGAGGAAAATCCCTACGGTCATTTATTGACTTGGTTTCTATTTGAAGAACAGCCAACTTTAATCCTGCAAAAGTGTTATTGGGAATTGCCGGAGTTACTACTATATTATCACAAAATCTGTAAAAGTTTTCAAGATAGTCGGATTTATTACGATCGCGCCGATCGCATTGTGGCAGAAAATGAAACCCAATTAAATCAGTTACATCAAAACTATCTAAACCGGGAAAAAACGGCAACCCTGTCCGCCGCCGAATTGGCAACTTTGAAAATCTCCTTAAAAACGCTGCTGGCGACTTCCCTCAACTATTCTCAACAACTGCGAAATATGGAATATGCGCGCAATACGATCGCCATCAATCGCCAAAACTATCAAACCAGTTTAGAACGCATGGAACAACTGGCAGAAACCCCCATGGAAGGTTGGCGGTTATTTTACGAAAAGGAAGCCATCACCTTTCAAGAACAAATCCGCGCTGATTTAAACTACTTTTATCCCGGTTCCAACCTCCTCAATCAAGCAATTGCCACGATTCGCGGTTTAGTGGAAGTTGACCAAGCGGAACGCGATCGCCACATTCAAGAAAAGCAGCAGAAACTCCAGGATCACATTCAGGCGGTGGGGGTAGGAATTGCTGGGGGTGCGATCGTTGCCTCCAGTAGCGGATTGTTATTTGAACCCCAACGGATGACGTTTCCGTGGGAAGCAGAATTTGGCAGATATCCCCATCCGTTTTTGAGTGCGTTCGCGCAGCGTGTCCGGAGGACGTATCGCCATCAGTAGTCTAGTGGCTTATTTAGCCTTCAAAGCTGCCAAATATTGGATTGAAAAAGGGCGATCGCGCTAAGGGCGATCGTAGGGGTATCTCTCCCGGATTCAAGAAATCCTCGGCTGTCGAGGTGGGGAGGGTCAGGAATTACGGATTTCCTCGGAGTGAGTTATGGGAAGATTTCTATGATGTGTTAGTGGCTCATACTCGTGAGGATGAGGAAGAGGTGCCTTGGGAGGAGTTAAAACAAGACATTCAGGCAGAAGCAAAGGGCAAATGAAGGGTATGCTGTCCGGTTTAAGAAGTCGGCGGCTAAGGAATCGCTCGATATCAATCTCTAGTTACCCATTGGGGAGGCGATCGCCTGAGTTTCGCCCCCCGTCCGCCCGGAGTGGTAACGTTGAAGGGGGACGATAATCTCTAGGGAATTGGTAAGTCATTTCCAGTGAAGCGATCGCTAGAGGTCTTCAGCAACCGGGTTTCTCGGTGGCGGGGGTGGGGTAAAATTCGGCTGAGGTGGCGCGGTGCAACGCGGTTTCTGGGTTGGGGGGGGTAAGGAAACCGGGTTTTTGGATTGGGAGGATGGAGTAAAATGAGGGTACTATCCTGAAATGCACTATGCTAACCACAGAAACTGAAATCTTGGCTATTCTCCGCAATCTACCCCAACCTGCTCTGGAAGAAGCCAAAATATTCTTAGACTTTTTAGCTTGGCGGTATCAAAACACCTCCCCCCAAGGAGCAACTTTAATCGCCAGTCTGCGGGGAAAAGCTACAGGGGACTTGACCACTGATGAGATTCTGAATTTAACCCGGGGTGAGGAATGACGGATTTTTTGGTGGATAGTAATGTGATTCTCGATGTATTAACTGAAGATCTCCATTGGTTTGACTGGTCAGCAGCGCAACTGGCTGATTGTGCCCAAACCGGAACACTGCATATCAACCCGATTATTTATGCAGAAGTATCCATTGGTTTTCGAGATGTAACGGAAGTGGAATCGGTCTTATCTTCTCGTTTTTTTCAGAGAGATGGATTACCTTATGAGGCGGCATTTTTAGCGGGTCAAGCCTTTTTGCAATATCGTCGTAGGGGTGGGGTGAGGCGATCGCCTTTACCGGATTTCTATATTGGTGCTCATGGGTTTGTGTGCCGATACAGTCTGCTCACTCGTGATGCGACCCGTTACCAAACCTATTTCCCTGAGCTTATCCTCATCAGTCCCTAAGTTAAAGACTGGGTTGAGGAAGCGAGAAAACTAGCAAAGGGAGAGAAACCGGGTTTTTGGGAGGGTTTAGGGGAGAAATGAGGGGATGAGTGCAACCCGGTTTCTTGGGTTTTGGACTGGCGGGGGTGGGGTAAAATCGGGATGGTGTAACCTATCCGGTGTGTGGCGATGGATGAACCCAGAGTGCAGGTGTATCTACACCTGATTCAAGAACGCCTCAACGTTCAGGGCAGGGACTAAAATACTAGGGTGTGCAGGGATAGTCAGTTGTCAGTAGAAACTGATACTCTAGACTTGCCCACCAACACTTGACTGGAGGTGGATGTCTGGTATGCGTGTTTACCTAGACACAAGCGTTTTAAATCGTCCCTTTGACGATCAATCACAGGTCAAAATCTTTTTAGAAACCCAGGCGTTTCTTCTAATTCTCACCCTGATTGAAAGTCAGCAAATTGCTCTGGTCAGTTCCAGTGTTCTAGACTATGAAAATAGTCGCAACTCTCGTCTTGAGCGTGCCAATGCTGTCAATCTCTGGCTGAGTTTGTCCAAGATATATCAGAAACTGACACCTAAGATCCGCCTTCGAGCAAAAGCACTGGAAGAGATGGGTGTTAAGTCTTTAGATGCTTTACACATTGCCAGCGCGGAAGCGTCTGGGAGTGATTATTTTCTCACCTGCGATAAACGTCTGATTAATCGCTGCCAAGGACTAGATTTACCCGTTATGAATCCTACCTATTTTATCACGGAGGTTGATTATGAAGGTTGATTTACCGACGGAACAACAAGTTATCAAAGAGGGGCTAAAAATCCTATCCGCTCACATGGCTCCTGTCAAGTTTGCGAGATTTGTTGTGGCTTGTCAACTGGGGGAAGGGGATTATTTGTTGAGTAAAGATGAGATATTTGCGGATGAAACAGTGGATAGTTTATATGAGAAGGTTCGGGCTTTTGAGCAGGGAAAAACTTGAGGTAGTGTTTACAAAAAAGAATCGCTCGATATCAATCTCTAGTTACCCATTGGGGAGGCGATCGCCTGAGTTTCGCCCCCCGTCCGCCCGGAGTGGTAACGTTGAAGGGGGACGATAATCTCTAGGGAATTGGTAAGTCATTTCCAGTGAAGCGATCGCTAGAGGTCTTCAGCAACCCGGTTTCTCGGTGGCGGGGGTGGGGTAAAATCCCGATGGTATCCCCTATCCGGTGCGTGGCGATGGATGAACCCAGAGTGCAGGCTTATCTCTCCCTGATTCAAGAATTCTTCGGCTATCCTAATGAAGAAAATACCTACTCATCGAACTCCCTAAAGATTATAAGTTTAATTTTTTAATGAAACAGCCCTACTTTGGTGGGAGTGGTATTCGATAAACTACCAAAGTATTTCTACTTCATACTGCTCAAACATACCATCTTCTGATAGTAAAGTTAAAGTTTCAGATTTAGCTTGGGAAATTAATAATCGGTCAAACGGATCTCGATGATGGAAAGGTAACGTTTGTAATATCAATAAGTGCGGCAGATGAATGGGTAGAATTTCAATATCGCTGGGAAGAATAAAATTGATAACAATTTGTTCGAGTGGGATTGCCAGTTCGAGTTTACCGAGGCTAGTTTTAATGGTTATTTCCCAGAGGCTAACAATACTTAGATGCAACGTGTTACTTTCATCTTCGATGGCTTGCCTTGCGGTTTGGCTAAGTTTTGGGTTGCCGTCTATCAGCCAAATAAAGATGTGTGTATCTAATAATAAGCGCATCACATATACTCAGCAAAATCATTGAGGGGTGCGTTGAAGTCTTCGGCAATCTTTATTTTTCCCTGCATACAACCAAATAAATTTTTACGGCTGATTTTTTTGTCTACAAATAGGTTCGGCTGTTGTTGCCACTGGGTAATTAAGTAGGAAACGAGTTGCAACTGCTCTTGGCGATCGAGTTGGGTGACTTCTGCTAAGACTTTTTCTAGGAGGGGACTCATCATTGACCTCAA
>NZ_JARPLC010000200.1:0-5240 GCF_032350395.1 Limnospira sp. PMC 289.06 | reverse complement strand
TGAGGTCGAAATTGGGTGAAATTCGGTGAAAATGCGATCGCTCTTCCCACCAAAACCGTCGTGGGGAAAGGGCGGGTGTATATAATTGGCTGGTGTGTTCCATGGCTGACTGCTGCACCCGCCCCTACATTACATTGGGCGCGTTATTTGAGGTCGAAATTGGGTGAAATTCGGTGAAAATGCGATCGCTCTTCCCACCAAAACCGTCGTGGGGAAAGGGCGGGTGTATATAATTGGCTGGTGTGTTCCATGGCTGACTGCTGCACCCGCCCCTACATTACATTGGGCGCGTTATTTGAGGTCGAAATTGGGTGAAATTCGGTGAAAATGCGATCGCTCTTCCCACCAAAACAGCGGCGGGGAAAGGGCGGGTGTATATAGCTCGCTGGTGTGTTCGATGGCTGACTGCTGCACCCGCCCCTACATTACATTGGGCGCGTTATTCGAGGTCGAAATTGGGTGAAAGAGCGATCGCTCTTCCCACCAAAACGGGGGCGGGGAAAAGGCTAGTAGGGGCGGGTGCTAGATCCGCCATCGGGAAAACCAGCCCACTACCTGCACCCGCCCTTCTTCTGTAACACCACGGGGAAAACCAGCCCACTACCTGCACCCGCCCTTCTTCTGTAACACCACGGGGAAAACCAGCCAACTACCTGCACCCGCCCTTCTTCTGTAACGCCCCAACATTGGGCGCGTTATTCGAGGTCGAAATTGGGTGAAAAGGCGATCGCTCTTCCCACCAAAACGGGGGCGGGGAAAAGGCTAGTAGGGGCGGGTGCTAGATCCGCCATCGGGAAAACCAGCCCACTACCTGCACCCGCCCTTCTTCTGTAACGCCCCAACATTGGGCGCGTTATTCTTGTTAACAAAAGGTTCGACTTGATCTCAGTCTTGACATTATGTATACTATCTGTCACTATAATGGTTATAGAGCCTTTATTTTTCAAGTCATGGACCTACAATTATCCTTGTTTCCAGATGATCCAAAAGATAACAGCACCAGGAAGCAGAAAAAAGCTAAATTAGGGCGTTATCAAAGAATTCAGCGTGAATTAGCCACAACCAAACGCGATCCTTATCAAGTTCAAGTTGATATTAATCCCGTATCCCAACCACTGCAAACCTATAACTTTATCGATCTATTTTCTGGTGTAGGGGGAATCACGCAGGGTTTTTGGCAAGCTGGTTTTAATCCAGTAGCTAGTGTAGAAATTAACCCAATTGCCTCCGCCACTCATCAGAGAAACTTTCCCAATTGTCATCATTTTTGTGGGGATGTTAATGATTTTAATCCTCACCAGTGGCTATCTAAAATTGGTTCTCCTTCAGTTCATCTCGTCGTAGGCGGGCCACCGTGTCAAGGTTTTTCTGTCGCTGGGAAGCGCGATCCCAATGATCCTCGCAACCATTTATTTCAAGAATTTATTCGCATTGTTGCTGAAGTGCGTCCTTGGTATGTCGTTATGGAAAATGTACCCGGCATTTTAACCCTCAAAAAAGGCACAATTAAACAAGCTATTTTTGCTGCTTTTGAAGCCATTGGTTACACCAATATTTCCGTAGCAATTCTTGAATCTGCTGCCTATGGTGTTCCCCAAATCAGGCCTAGAGCTATTTTTATAGCTAATCGTTTCGGAATGAAAAATCCTTATCCATATCCTCAATTAGTTCCAGAGGAGTATCAGACAATTGAATCAGCAATTTCCGATCTACCAGCTTACCAACCCATTCCCAGTATTAATCATGAATGGACTCGTCATTCTCCCGAATATATGGAGCGGATATCAAAAGTACCTCCAGGAGGTTCTTTGTATCAAACCTATGTTGATGCTTTTAAGCGACAGTATCCCGGAAAATCTAGTATGACCATCAAAGAGAATCACGGGGGGACTCATATTCATCCCCATCTAAATCGGGTGATTTCAGCGCGAGAAATGGCTAGATTACAGACCTTTCCTGATTCTTTTATCTTTGAAGGAACCATGAAAAAAGCCATGTGGCAAATTGGAAATGCTGTTCCTCCACGTCTAGCAGAGTGTATTGGCTATGGACTCATTCCTTACTTAAATAGGATTGTCACAGAGGCTGAAAATGAGGCTGAAAATATAGTTGTCTCCGAAAAACAGCTTACTTATGTTCAGCTAATGTTGCATTAAGAGCATTACGCCATGACTCAAAATCATACCAACCGCAACCTATACAACCACCTTCTGCTTCCGCTCCCAATGGAGGAATATTATCAGGCCAGTTATCACCCCCAGAATACTAGAAGTGGATACCCATGGGCTGCCCTCTTTTACCAGTTTTCATACATCTTTCACAACTTCTGGATTTCAGTAAATTGTGGTTGCCAGCACTATCTTTTTTGAGAAGTTGAAATTTGCTTTTGATTTCGTTTTCGTTCATGTTTATGTCATGACTAGGTTCGGCTTTACCCCAACGCTGCATAGGAAAACGGTGATCAATCACTAACTCATGGGTTGGTCTTTTTCGATTTGCAATAACGTCTTTATAATCATAAAGTTTCAAAATTCTGTCGGCTAATTTTGGGGGAATAATAGCCGGAGCATTTGACGGTTTTATTTGCCCAGTCCATCTATCCCATCTGGTTTTTTTATTACAGATGTTACAGAAATCCCGTTTGGTCTCAAGATGTAGCCCCGGACGACTTTTAGTTCCGCGCTCTAGTCCTTGAATTCCACCACCTCCAGCGTATTGCTCCGATGCTACTTGCTTACCTTCATAAGTGCGACAGTGCCACTTCTGATCTGACAGCAAACTGAACACCTTTAACTGAGAAGAACCTGGTTTTAATTGGGATTTAAAATTAGCCACTAAATTGCGATTCATTCAGTCCTAGTTATTTCTATTTCTAAGTTATCCAGAAGTTGAGATACGGTTATTCCTAAGCCCTCAGCAAGAGCCACAATAGCCGTAAGAGAAGGATTTCTGACACCACGCTCTAGACCAGATATATACGTGCGGTCTAGGTCACAACGTAGCCCTAGTTCTTCTTGAGAAATACCCACAGCCCTTCTATGCTGTCTAATCAGAAATCCCAAGGCTTTTAAGGTTTTTGCTTTTGATTTTTCCATAGAGTCATAATTACCCATTGTGGACGATAAGTCTACGGACTATCAGTCACATCAAGAGATATTTTTGTCCTCATAGCTTTGGTCAGATACTCTGATTGACGATTCTCCTAACGGCTAATCTTCCCAGGTCTTCGATTTAAAATCCACCAAGTTAAAACTCCCCAAAATGCCCCAATTAGACAACTAGCAATAAAAGCAAAACTCGCCGTTGATACCGGATGAATCGTTGGCGCTTCCGTCTTATTCCGTAACGGGACAAACGAGGCAATTTCCGTTAATATACCCTCCGAATAATTCGCGATTGATGAAGCCGCCGCCGACGCTGTACCCACTCCTATACTAGCAGCAGCGATCGCTCTTTCTAGCCTATCCTCTCTTTTCGCTTGATTAATTTCCACAATTCCCTCAATCGTCTTAATCAGATTTTCTAATAAAATCATCCCCGGACTTAAACTCTCATAGTCCGTTTTTACCTGTCTTTCATACTTTTGTTCTGCCAATTTACTAAACTCAGCAAACGTAGTTAACTGACAATTTGGGTCTAGCTTCGCAAATTATTTTAACCTTTGTCGATAGTTGGTTAAATTAATCGTAATTGTCCTTAACTGGGAATGCAGTTTACTTAAATTGATCGCATAATTCCCTAATATTTCTAGCGTATCTTCTAAAGCCTTTTGTAAATCTTCCGGGTCTTTCCGCTGTTGGCGAATTGTTAAGACCGATTTTTGAATCGTTTGATAATTGTCTTTTAATCGGCGTTTCAAAATCCGACTTTGGCTATAAGCCCAAATAATCTTATGGCGATAGGATAACAGGCGATGAAAATGGGTCTGTATTTCCCTAATTTTATCTTGCACTGCCTTTAAGTCGCACTCTGCTGGTAATAGCCAAATTAAATAATGGCATTCTCCTAAACTGTTTTGAATGTCCTTTTTCAGCAGTGACTTATGTTCATCATTTAACCGGGGATAATTTCGCAGGTCTTCCGGTTTTTCATTATCAATCAGTATCAGTAAATTTTCCCAATCTGTCACCGAAACTCACTGGGTTATTTCAAATAAATCGTCCCCTAACAGTTTATTCCCTGGGAAACTCAATTGATTATCTTTTTTCCAGGGTAGGGGTTTATTGGCGATTTCTGTATAACTCTTGTCGGCAATTTCATTAACTTTATCTGGGGAATATTTCCCGTCAAGTTGACCCCACAATAACCAAGTTTTACCTAGGCTTGAGGGAGTGTTATTAATCCTTTCCTGAATGTATTTTTTCAGTTGACTTAAACTGGTTTTATGATATTCGCTATCATAGGCATCAACGATTAAACTATAGCTATCCCCCAATTGCGATGCCACTAACACATATTCTATCCACATTAGAGGTTGTTCGATAGTCTAACGACACAATATCGCTTTCGGGGTTTTCGCGGTTAGCATATTTTTCCAGTTTTTGCTTATTTTCTGGCGTTAAGTTACTATATGGTTTTTGCAGGTCATGATGAAACCGCCGCCAAAAATAATAGCGATTAAAATCTATGCTTTCTGAGGTTTGTCCTAACCCTTCCCGTAAGTCATACAGAAACAGTTGCAGCGTGATTTCTTTCAGGGGGTACATTCAGTTAACTTAGATAGATGGAGATGACTGAAATAGTTGCCTAAAAAACTCTTTGAGTTTGCCACATCCCGAAGGATTTAGCGCATCTTTTGAGGCTTTTACTGGGTCGGGAGAATGACAAATTTGCTCCGCCAGATTGCTTAATTCTGTGCTATAATCATCACTATCGAAACTCGGTAGATAGCCTTTTTTTCGCTCGCTTCCCTCAGCCATTAGTCGATCGCACCACCAAAACGGCGCCGGGAAAGGGCGGGTGTATATAACTGGCTGGTGTGTTCGATAGCTGACTGCTGCACCCGCCCCTACATTGGGCGCGTTATTCGAGGTCGAAATTGGGTGAAAACGCGATCGCACCACAAAAAACGGCGCCGGGGAAAGGGCGGGTGTATATAACTGGCTGGTGTGTTCGATGGCTGACTGCTGCACCCGCCCCTACATTACATTGGGCGTGTTATTCAATGTCAAAATTGGGTGAAAATGCGATCGCACCACAAAAAACGGCGCCGGGGAAAGGGCGGGTGTATATAACTGGCT
>NZ_JARPLC010000199.1:0-5271 GCF_032350395.1 Limnospira sp. PMC 289.06 | reverse complement strand
GCGATACAGGGATGCTGGGGACTTGAACAGGTTTTCGCCAAAATGAGAATTGCTGTACCACAGGGAGATGGCTTGACAATTATTTTGCTTGGTGATATCTTAGGTTTATTGGTGCGAAATTTAGAACCCCTAGGGAATTTAAACCAAACCACCAACCACCCATGCAGCGGATAGCGCTTCCGCTTGCTGCAAGACATTTTTAACCGCCGCCTGTAGGTCTGGAGGATAGCCGTATTTACGCAAAATTCGTTTAACGGTGCTACGGAGACGAGCGCGGGCACTTTCCCGATGCGCCCAGTCAATGGTAACGTTCGATTTCAGGCTCATTAGCAATTCATGCCAATCTCTGGTTTTTAGGCTGTCATTGCCCATCACTTCCACCGCGCTTTCATTCTCCGCCAGAGCGTCATAAAAGGCGATTTCATCGCAATCCCTTGAAAGTCCTTGTTCCTCGCCCCGTTGGCGGGCGGCTTTAATATCTTGAGCCAGATTGATTAATTCTTGCAGAACTTCAACCGTGCTGATGGCGTTGGTGTGGTATCGAGTGATCGCCTTTTCCAAGCGCTAGCGCAAACTTTTTCTCCTCGGTGATGTTGGTACGGCTACGGGAGCGCCTCTCGTCATTCAGCAGACGTTTAAGGGCTTCGAGGGCGAGATTTTTCTTCTCCATTTGCTGAATTTCTAGCAAGAAGTCATCGGAGAAGATGGAAATATCCGGGGAGGATAAGCCAGCAGCCCTGAGAATATCGACAATTTCAGTGGAGACCACAGCCTGATTAATAATTTGCCCCGCCGCGAATTCTTTTTGTGCCGTGGACTTGCCAGGGGTGGCGGAGGATTTCACCAGGGCAGCGCGGATGGTTTGGAAAAAGCCGACCTCCGATACGAATTTGGCAGGCTGCATCGCTGGCCGCCGCTAGGGCAAAGGCTTTAGAAAGTGCCAGCACTGCGTCTTGATAGCTTCTTTCAGGCGTTGCCCGATGCCGATGTAGTCCACCACCAAGCCAGCGGGTTTATCGCGAAAGACCCGGTTAACCAGGGCGATCGCCAGGGATTGGCATGAGGCCGTGACCTTTCATCGGTTTATCGATATACATGGTGTGCATTGAGGGCGCATCAAACCCGGTTAGCCACATATCCCGCACGATGACCAGTTGCAGGGGATCCTTTGGATCTTTGATCCGCTTGGCTAGGAGATCGCGCCGGGCTTTGGTGCCAATGTGGGGTTGCCATTCGGGCGGATCAGTCGCCGAGCCTGTCATCACGATTTTAATCATGCCAATCCCTCGTTATCGTCCGGGGAATGCCAGCCCGGGCGGAGGGCGACTATCTGATTGTAAAGGTTGACGCAGATTGCCCGACTCATGCCAATCCCTGACGATCATCGCTTTACCGCTCAGTGCCAAGAGGCGGTTTTCAAAGTGACTGACGAGAGGCGCAGCAACCAGCTTTAACCGCGCTTCCGCTCCCACGGCCGCTTGCACCGTTGCCCATTTTTGAGTCATTCTCGCCTGTTCCGATTGCTCTTCGCCGTTACGGAGTTCTTCAATCTCTGCATCAATCTGGGGCTTTTGCGCTTCGGGAAGTTCGATGCGGGCGAGGCGGCTTTCATAGTAGATGGGGACGGTTGCGCCATCTTCCACCGCGCGGCTGATGTCGTAGATGTCGATGTAGTTGCCGAATACGGCGGGGGTGTTAACGTCGGTGGCTTCGATGGGGGTTCCGGTAAAGCCAATAAAGGAGGCGTTGGGGAGGGCATCCCGCAGATATTTGGCGAAGCCATAGCCAATTTCTCCCGTTTTTAGATCGACTTTGGCTTTAAATCCATATTGGCTGCGGTGGGCTTCATCCAGGATAGGCATGACGATGATATTGCGTCGATCGCTCAAAACTGGATAGGTGGTTTCCCCTTTGTCGGGGGCAAATTTTTGGATGGTGGTAAAGACAACCCCACCGGAGGCGCGATTGAGGATGGCTTGCAGGTGTTTGCGGCTCTCCGCTTGTTCGGGGGTTTGGCGAATCAGATCGCGGCATAGGCCAAACGTGCCCAACAGTTGATCGTCGAGGTCACCCGGATCGGTAATCACAACGATTGTCGGGTTTTCTAGTTCCAGAGAGCGCACCAGTGCGAGCGCATAAAACGCCATCAATAGGCTTTTGCCGGAGCCTTGGGTATGCCAGATGACTCCCGCTTTGCGCTAGAGCCGAGTATGGCACGGGCGGTGCTAGTAACGGCTTTTTGGACGGCGTGGAACTGGTGATAGCCCGCGATGATTTTGCGGATACCAGAGCCGGTATCGCCAAAGACAGGGATTGGCATGAAGTTTCCGAGCAGGTCGAGTAGTCGCCTTTGGGTAAACACCCCCTCGATCAGCACTGGCATTTCCGGGGTGCTTTTGGTTAGCACTTCTCCATCAATGGTGCGCCAGGGATTGTCAAGAACCGCTCTAGGTCGGCGGTGAGGGAGCCGATGCGGGCGGTGATGCCATGTGTGGTACCCCCATGCGGAGTTGGTACGGAAGAGGGCGGAAATTTCGGTTTTGTAGGTTTGCAGTTGGTTGTAGGCGGCGTCGAGGGTGGCGGTTTCGCTGCCCGGATTTTTAATTTCGATAACGGCGATCGGTAGCCCGTTGATAAAGACCACGACATCGGGGCGGCGATTGTGGCTGTTTTCGATGACGGTAAATTGGTTAAGCACGAGCCAATCGTTAGCGTTGGGATTGTCAAAGTCGATCGCCTTGACTTTATCGCCGCGAATGGTGCCATCTGGGCGCGTAAAACTCAACATCGATTCCATCGACTAAGGCTTGGTGGAGGCGGCGGTTTTCTTCGATTAGGTTGGGTTTTTCCGTGGCGATCAGCTTTTTAAAGGCATCGTCGTTCGCTTTGGCGGGGATGGTGGTGTGATGCTTTTGAGGGCTTCGAGTCGCCGTTGGTAGAGGATACCTATACGCTCATGATTCCCTTTCCGGCGCTTAACCGTCAGGGATAGTCGTGACAACACCAGGGATTGTCTAGAGTATAGCCGAGGTCTTGCAGTTGAGCTAGGAGGATTTGTTCGATTTCGTCTTCGGTTAGATAACTCATGTCACCAGTTGCTCGATCAATTCTTCTGGCTTAGACAGATAGCAAATCTCGGACAACTTCGCGAGTTGGCTAATGTGGCTACTACTCCACACATCCAAACTATCGTCAAACAGGGAAATAAAGCGTAAAGGTTGCGTGGGGAGTTGGTAGTGCTGCAAATCAACCCAGGTGGCGACCGTATTCTTGACTTTGCTATTGGCTGCGCCTCGATTGCTGGTACTCAGCACTTCGACTAAGGCCTCGGTGCGTCAGCAATTAATTATCGGCTATTTATTCGGTTGGCGATATCTGACGCACCCTACTGGGGATGTCCGATGCCAAAGTCGATCGCCCAGGAACGAGTTGATCGCCCCACTAATTTGATGTCTCGTTGGTAGGGGATGTGATAATCTTTGAGGAGTTTGGCGATTTCATCATTAAAGGTTCCCGCCAGTCGGGTTCTGTTCTGTTACCACAGATTAGCAACTGCGATCGCAAAGCGCACTAACCGAGTAATGGCTTCTGCTAGGTCGTCCCCAACTCTGACCAGCAGCATTCCATCATAAAGTTCGATGCCATAAGTGACTGGAATATCTTGGAGAAACGAGTCTTGTTTTTTGGATAGGGACTGCCGAGAGGTTTGCATATCCAACCAGCGCAAAGTTTCACCCAAATCGGTGAGGGTTTGGGTTTCTGGCTTGATATAGCATTAGTCAAGGTGGTTAGGACGCAGCTTGGAGAACGGAATCCATGGCATCATGGAGAGAATCAAACTGCTCACGTGCAGTGGCGAATACGGGCTTTCAACCACGACCAACATTTCTCTATAGCATTAGTCAAGGTGGTTAGGACGCAGCTTGGAGAAAGGAATCCATGGCATCATCGAGAGAATCAAACTGCTCACGTGCAGTGGCGAATACGGGCTTTCAGCCACGACCAACATTTCTCTATCTTGTTGAGGTCTGGCGAATAAGGCGGAAGATAGAGTAAACGGCATTGAGCTGCCTCCACCAGTTCAGCCTGCCGCCCCCCTTTATGAAACGTTGCATTGTCCAATACTAGAGTCTGACCTGGCTTCAATGTTGGAATTAAGATGAACTCCAACCACAACTCAAACACTGTCCGAAGGGGGCTGGCATTTTGGGTCTTCTGTAGATATCCTTGCCATTATACGTCCTAACTTTTCTGTTTTGTGCTCTACCTGGCTGTTGGGTTTCATCCAACCTACCTGGCTGTTGGGTTTCATCCAACCGGCTATGGAGAAGGGCGATCGCCTTCCAGTTGCTGTAAGCGAGCCTCCAATTCCCGCAGCCGCGCTTCCGCTAACTCCGCCCGCTGATGCTGTTGTTGGGCTTCCTGACGCTGTTGTTGGGCCTCCAAGCGCTGCTGTTGGGCTTCCTGACGCTGCTGTTGGGCTTCCTGACGCTGCTGTTCGGCGAGTTTGGCTAACTCTGTGGGGGTGAGAAATCGCTGACCATCAGGACGATAGATGGTGAACTGCTCCTCAATGAGTTCAAAGCGAATCCCTAACCGGGGACTCGTCCAGTTTTCCGCCTGCTCAATCAGTTCCAGCGAACCCGTTTGATTGCGTATCCACCCGTGAAAATCAAAACGGTCTGGGTCGAAGATATAATATTCTTCCACCCCATAGCGATCGTAAAACTGCTGTTTCTTGACCATCTCCTTGAGACGATTTCCCGGCGAGAGAATTTCAAACACCACTTGGGGAGGGATGTTCCCTTCTTCCCATTGTTTATAGGAACCGCGATTCTCCTGCGGAGACGCTTCCGGAACGCCTTTAGGTCGTCCGAACGCCACCATTATATCAGGTGCTTGACGCAGTTTATTATTGCCTTCCATGGGATACCAGAGTAAATCTCCCGCTACAAACACATTCGGATCATCATCAAACAGAATCTCTAAATTCTCTTTAATGACTACAATCCAGCGAAACTGGCGGGTATTTTCAGCCATGGGATTTCCATCAGAATCAGGGTAGATGACCTTTGTGGGTTGTGTGGGTTGAGGAGTAGTTACCATAAAATTAGACCTCTCAATTATTGAACTGGAATACACCATTGAGTCGGTGTCCATAGTTGGCTAACATTATAGCTGATTTTTTCGTCAATATTTAAGTAGGTTGGGTGGAGGTATAGCACTAGTCAATACGGTTAGGACGCAGCCTTGAGAACATAATCCATGGCA
>NZ_JARPLC010000198.1:0-5275 GCF_032350395.1 Limnospira sp. PMC 289.06 | reverse complement strand
CCTAGGACTAGATTGTGAGTAATATCTGAGTAACTCAATAGGATATAGGGGTTGAGCAATAACCCGCTATCGCTATCAGGATAAGGGTTAATTGTGAACGGAGAGGGAGGGATTCGAACCCTCGGAGAGGCTGAACACCCCTCAACAGATTAGCAATCTGCCGCTTTCGACCACTCAGCCACCTCTCCCAGTGACATCATTCTAATATAACTGATTCTCACCAATAAGTCTAGTCCTGTCGGCAAAAAATTTTCTCGATTTTCTCAGAGATTTTAATGGCCCGTTGATTCTCGATTGATAATCCCATTGAGGAAAATATCAGTCAGTCCTTCGGCCATTTCCTGCATATCGGAGGGGGAGGCGGCTGGGTCAATAATAGTGCGATAACTGAAGCCAGCGACCGCAAACATACCCAAAAATACCTGGGCGACCATACGGGGATTCATGGGACGATACACGCCCTTCTCCATAGCGGTTTGAAAGAAAGCCTCAGCCACGTCTGTCATTTTAGCAATAATTTCTGACTGAATGCGATCGCTCAATTCCGGGTGAAACTGCGCTTCTAGGAAACAAACCCGCAGCAAATCGGCGTTACTATCCAGACCCATCATCCGATGTCGCATAATTTGGGAAATCCCTTGATAATTAGCCACCTCACTCAATTCTGTGAGTAAATCCGTCAAAATCTCAACCCATCCCTGAGTCACGACCTCGACCAAAATGGCCTTTTTATTAGGAAAGTAGCGAAATATAGTCCCCTCCGCCACTCCCACCTTAGCAGCCAAGTCCTTGATAGTAGTTGCTTCATAGCCACGTCGCGCAAAAAGTTTAGTCGCCGCTTTCAGGATACGAGTAGGTATGTCAACTTCTCGGGGTGGAGATTGATTAAAGATGTTCATAAATAAATAGAAACTGTGGGGGAGATAATTATCAAAACCCTGAGTTGATGCTATGATAGGCAATTCGCCAGAAGAGTCAAGAGTGGATGAGACATTGTAGTTTAAGAATAGTATTTTTCATGAATAGCAGTTAACGGGGGAGTATGTCAATATATAAACTATGATCTAAACCAGAAACTACAAAATCTTTATGAATCTAAGTTGGTTCGTGACTTCACCTAAGCACCATCAAAAACGATTACCCCCTTGGCTAAAACAATTTCTGCTGTTGCTGTTAGCAATTGTCCTGGGGGTGACTACTTGGGGACAGCCAACCCAAGCTGATGAACTTCCCAGCCCTTCGCCATCTATCCAACCTTACTTAGATCGAGTTATCGATAAGGTGAGCGAATTTCGCCTAGATAATGGGATGAAGTTTATAGTCTTACAAAGAAATCAAGCCCCCGTGGTTTCTTTTTTAATTCATGCAGATGTTGGGGGTGTTGATGAACCGGAAGGACAAACGGGGGTAGCCCATTATTTAGAACATCTGGCTTTTAAAGGGACTCAACGAATTGGGACGAGTAATTATGCAGCGGAAAAACCACTTTTAGATAAACTAGATCAACTATTTGACCGTATCCTAGTCGCTCAAAATCAGGGTAATACTGAGGAATTAGCTAAACTGACTGCCGAATTTATGAAGGTGGAAAAACAAGCGTCTGAGTATGTTAACCAAAACGAATTTGGGCGGATTGTTGAACAATCGGGGGGAGTGGGAATGAATGCTACTACTTCTGCTGATGAAACGAGATATTTCTACAGTCTACCGTCGAATAAATTAGAATTGTGGATGTCTCTGGAGTCGGAGAGATTTTTAGAACCTGTATTCCGAGAATTCTTTAAGGAAAAAGAGGTAATTCTGGAAGAAAGAAGACTGCGGACTGATAATTCTCCGGTGGGTCAAATGGTGGAGGCTTTCGCTGAAACGGCGTTTCAAGTACACCCCTATCGTCGTCCGGTGATTGGTTATTTAGAGGATTTGCAAAGGATGACCCGCCCAAATGTTCAGGATTTCTTTGATACCTATTATGTACCGAGTAATTTGACTGTAGCGGTGGTGGGAGATGTAGATCCATTACAGGTTAAAAAACTGGCTCAAATCTACTTTGGTCGCTATCCATCTCGACCTCATCCCCCACAACTTGAGGTGACGGAACCTCCACAACTTGAAACTCGCGAAATCACTAAATATCTACGTTCTCAACCTTGGTATTTAGAAGGGTATCATCGCCCGGCTATCAGTGACCCAGACCATGTGGTTATAGATGCGATCGCCAGTATTCTTAGCAGTGGTCGCACTTCCCGGTTATATCAATCTTTGGTAGAACAAAAACAGGTAGCCCTCGCCGCCCAAGGAATTAGCAGTTATCCGGGAAATAAACATGATAATTTGATGTTGTTTTATGCGTTAACTTCCCCTAATCATACGGTGGATGATGTGGCGGCTGCTTTACAAGTGGAAATAGACCGCCTCAAAAATGAACTGGTTTCTCCCCGGGAATTAGAAAGGGTAAAAACTCAGGCGCGGGCGAGTTTATTGCGATCGCTTGATTCTAATATGGGGATGGCTTTTGCTTTAGTTAACTATGAGGTGAAAACTGGATCTTGGCGGCATTTATTTGAAACTTTGGATGCCATTTCTGCTATCACTCCCCAAGATATTCAAAGGGTCGCCCAGGCTACTTTCCGCCCGGAAAATCGCACGGTGGGTCGTCTTTTATCGCAAAATTAATGTACCACTTCCTAATAATATGCAATTGACAACCTCTATGAAATTGAAAAAATCCAGGTTATTACTAATGGCGATCGCCTGTCTAACCCTGGTCATGACAGTGGTTTGGCATTCCCCCGCCGTCGCCGGAGTTCCCAAACATTATCGGGAACTAGAATTCCCTCCCCTTCGCACTTTGGAACTTCCCGAATACAGTCGCTATCAACTTGAAAATGGTATTGTTATTTACCTGATGGAAGACCGGGAACTTCCTTTAGTTAGGGGAAGTGCTATCTTTAAAACTGGCAGCCGTTTTGAGCCCAATAATAAGGTAGGATTAGCTAGTTTAACGGGGAGTTTAATGCGCGATGGGGGAACTAAAAAACATCCCCCTCAAGTGTTAAATGAAATCCTGGAACACAAAGCCGCATCGGTAGAAACGGGAATTAGTGATACTATGGGAAATGCGGGTTTTAGCGCCCTAAGTGAGGATCTCGATGGGGTATTTAGTTTATTTGCAGAAGTGATTAGAGAACCGGCTTTTGATCCTCAACAATTAGAGTTAGCTAAAAATCAAATGCGAGGGGCGATCGCTCGTCGGAATGACGACCCTCAACGCATAGCTAGTCGGGAATTTCAGAAGCTAATTTATGGCTCCAAAAGTCCCTACGCCCGCAGTGTGGAATATGACCATTTATCACAGATTTCTCGGTCAGATTTAGTCAAGTTTCATCAACAATATTTTCACCCTCAAAATATGATTTTGGGGATTGTGGGAGATTTTGATTCCGCTGAAATGCGATCGCTCATTGCGGAAAAGTTCGGAGATTGGAAATCTAGCCGCGAAGCTATAAATCCTCCCCTTCCTGATGTTAATCAGGTTAATCTGGGTGGGGTGTTTATGATTGACCAACCCCAACTAACTCAAAGTTATGTGCAGATGGGACATTTAGGCGGTAAGGCTAATAATCCTGATTACCCGGCGCTAATGGTGCTTAATGGTGTGATGAATGGCTTTGGTGGTAGGCTATTTAATGAAGTGCGATCGCGTCAAGGTTTAGCCTATTCTGTGTATGGAGTATGGAGTCCTAATTTTGATTATCCCGGCTTATTTATTTCTGGGGGTCAAACTCGTTCAGATACCACTGTTCCATTAATTCAGGCTATGAAATCCGAAATTAAGCGCATACGCACCGAACCCATTACCGCCGAGGAATTGAACTACGCCAAGGAATCAACCCTTAATTCTTTTGTGTTTAATTTCGCTTCCGGCGACCAAACCCTTTCTCGTTTGATGCGTTATGAATACTTCGGTTATCCCGCCGATTTTATCTTCAACTACCGTCGTCAAGTTGAGGAAACCACCATTGAGGATGTTCAGAGGGTGGCGGCTGAGTATCTCCAACCGGAAAAGCTGGTGATTTTAGTGGTGGGTAATCAAAATAGTATTGACCCCCCCCTTAATAGCTTGAATGAGGATGTCAAAGTTACCTCGATTGATATTACTATCCCCAATCAAACCTAGGTATTTTCAGGGGATGAAATTCCTCATTGACAAAAATCTCCCTCTCTCGGTCTCTCTCTGGGAGAGGGTGATCACCTACCCCTTGCCGCATTCAAGATGGTAGAATCTTTCTGGTAGGGGTAAAATGTCAAGGCTTAATGTTGCAGTAAAACGACGGTAGCAATTCCTAAGACAAAGAAACCAAAGAATTTTTGTAGTCGTTTACCGTCAATAAACTGATTCAAATAAGCGCCGCCGAGAGTCCCTAAACTAGCAGCTATGGTCATGGAAAAGGTGAGAGACCAATTGATGGGAACTTGTCCTAAATAGCCGATAATGCCAGCAATAGAGTTAAATGTGATAATTAATAAGGAGGTGCCGATCGCCTCTTTAATCGGAATTCCCCCCAGTAATACCAATACTGGTACGATCGCAAATCCACCCCCAACCCCGACAAATCCGGTAATTACACCTACCCCTAATCCCCCCAGGGGAATTAACCACCAGCGAGAATTGTCTTTAGCGACAGAGGGATCAACCGCCTTGGGGACATGATTACTGCGGGAAATCATCAATATACTAGCCAGTAAAGCGATCGCCCCAAAAGTCATCATTTGAATGGTATCAGTAATCCCAGGAAAAGAGGCTAAACGAGCGCCAAAATAAGCCCCTATCATCGCCGTTGGGGTAAAAATAGCAAAAGTCTTAAAATTCACGTTTCCACGCCGCCAATGGGGTAACATCCCCAGCAAACTGACTGAACCGACAATGGCTAGACTCATGGCGATCGCTTCTCTAGTCCCTATTCCCATGATATAAACGAGAACCGGAACGGCTAGAATTGACCCTCCGCCTCCAATTAAACCCAGACTCAAACCAATACAAATAGCGAGGAGATGTCCGACAATCAAAATAAGCATTAATCTATTAAAAAATAGGGAAAATTAAAAAACCTTTTAGGGGCGGGTTCTGTAGGGGCGGGTTCTGTAGGGGCGGGTTCTGTAGGGGCGGGTTCTACAGTCAGCTTTGATGTATCACCAGAAACATAGATAAACCCGCCCTTTCTTTCTTACCAGTCAGCTTTGGTGTATCACCAGAAACATAGATAAACCCGCCCTT
>NZ_JARPLC010000197.1:0-5411 GCF_032350395.1 Limnospira sp. PMC 289.06 | reverse complement strand
GACCCCATCACTTCCTACCCGTAATAATTCCGGCAAAACTTCAGTCGTCATAATTTTTGTATTTATCGCCTTGGATATTTAACGGAAAATAATCTTGATTTTTGGTTAAGTATTTTTCCATGTGGTTGATGTTTATCCATACAAGTTTATTATGGTCTTCTATTTCTCGCCTAAGCATTGACGATATTCTGTTTAGCTCTTCTCTGTTTCTGTTGACTTGTACTTTAATTATTGTGTATTGAACTGATACATACCATACCGTACTAATGAGTGAAAGTATCCAACTTATGATTATTGTGATTTTTTCGATTTCAATATCCACGGTGGAATTAACTCCTCTGTTGATGTGGATTTTTAATCACATTTTACTTGGGTTAATTTCAAGACTTTGACCAGATAACGCAGATAGAATCCGAATTATCTGGCAGCTTTAAATTTTCGACCAACTAACTTTCGATTTTCGGGACAATTACAGCATCTTCATACTTTCTAAAAAAAGCTAGAGTTCTTTGTAATCTCCTAAAAAATGTCCCGTCTAAACTTTCTATTACAGGCCCAAAACTTTCTTCTGAGACCATACTAATTGCTTGATTTCCTGGTTGTTGGTTGTATACTTGCTGTGCTTGATATAATGCCCCTACTAAATGACAAAATTCTACGGTAGCGTCCACACTATCACCGCTTGCCCCCAATGTTTCTAGTAAGGTTTTAAACTGTGAATCATCTGGGAGATGGTCGATTAATTGATTAAGAGAGATGTCCATGTTAACTTACAAAAGCCTCAATTGTTACGTCAAACTTTAGATCCATTGTAGGATGATTTTCGATCCATGTTGCGTTTTTGAAAAAACGGCGGCGGACTCCCAACCTTCTAATCACCGAGGGGTTGTCTGTAAATTCTTGAACTGGTGGATAGTTAATCAGTTGCGGTTCTTCTGTAACGTATACAGTCCTTTGCCCTGTTATCCAGTCAGAATTTCCAGAACCATTAGAATAATGCCCTCTAATAAGCAGCATTGACCTATAGCCATCATAGGGATTTTTCCACCGCCCCCAATCAGTTAAAAATTTAAACCTCAACAATGAGTATTGAGTAACTGGGGGGCTGTGAATTATCCATTCTTGAGTTGGCTGATAACTTGACGCTATCACCTCCCATGTGCCATAAGCATCCGTAAAACTCATGCTTTACTTGATAACTTGACGACGGTCTAGACTAGCTCTCAATACTGTTTTACCGTTTAGGGTTTTACCGCTACTATTATAATGATGTAAAGCAGCGTTTACGTTTTCTACGTCGCAAAATAGTCTATATGTAATTGGTGGTTTATTGGTTCCATTGTTGCAACTAACGCAAAGTCTCACCAATACACCAGCTCGCATTAATTCCCCAGTATCATAAACTGGCTCCTTCTTATTCGCATCAGCGACTGGACCTATTCCCAAATGTGTTACAGTGTTATCGTCATACATCACACTACTAGCTCTAAATACTCTAACCTTATTGCCATCTACTAATTGACATAGTTTCGTTCTAGCCATTGATATACTCTCCTTTTGTTATTAACGGTAATCAACTCGTACACGATCGCGACATGAAGTTATCACTCCCGTACCATCCCAGGGCTTGTTAGGTAGCACTTGGATGGCTTCAGTAACCTTGTCTGTAGGCACATAAATATCAGCACCAAAATACTTATTGTCTTTTCGGTAGTTAATTCGCATCTTCATTAAGAAACCCTCCTGCACAGCTTTATTTGGCTTAAGCATATGTGCATTTACATTTGTTGGATCTGTGTGGGCGGTCATTCCGAGATGTGTAGCAATGCCATTGTACCGATTAGAAAGCCGGGCAGCTACTTTAATGGTTCCCGTACCCCCTGGCGAGGGTGAATTCCAGCTATAAATTTTTGAACTATTTAGACTGGGCATAGAATACCTGCCTTGTTGTTTAAAAACTGATTACCACTACATTCATAACAGGTATTTTTAGGGTGTGCAACAGTTACGGAAACCTATAGGGTTTCCGAACATACAAGGGAGTTTGTTTGATCTAAAAAAATCGTTGGGGTTGTCTTCTAATCGGGATTCTTGTATATGTGCCCGTTGTAGTCACAGAGTATGATAGGCTCATTGAGCATCTCCAAAAACAATTTCGCCTCTCTAAAATAGACGTGCCCGACCGGACGGCGGCGGGGTGGTTTAATTTTGTTACCCAATATCGTCACTTCTGGGGGCGTAATAGGAAACGCTTGGGTTGGATTTTGGTTGCTCGATGTAAAGACCTTTGAGTTATCAAATTCTATTTCCATCACCTGGCAGATTCGTTGATAAAGATTAATCCCCTCTGATGCACTGGTGACAAAAACGAAAGATTCCAACCCTTGGCGCTTGTCTCTATAGCTAACCGATTCCCTCCCCTTGTGAAGACGGAATTGTTGAGGTTGTAGAAAGTTTTGGACGATTCTCTGTGCCAAACTTCTGATATTAGCTTTAGTTAACAAGTCGCCAGTTCCGTTCGGGTTTTCTGTTTTTCCCACCAAACGGAATCCCACTCTTGCCTCTAATTGTCGGTAGCCTTTTTCCACATCCTCGATCCGTTCCAAAAAGTACAGCACAACCTTGGGAGCGCCCCGGTAACTAATACCCGTCGAGACCGTGCTATCCATTCCCTCACTGCTACCCCCACCCTCGTAGTGGATTTGTAGGATTTGCCTAATTAATTCCTTGTCGTTCCCCGTCAAGACAACTGATTTGTTCTGAGAGCGATCGGGAAAATATTCTATTGTGCGGTGAAGCCCAACATCTTTTGCTGTTTTTCGGGCTGAAGGTTTCCATTCAATGTAAGCCGGGCGAGAGCCTACCTCGTTCCTCCATCTGCTTATTGTCTCCCCATTGGAATCCTTAACATTAGATGAAGGATAGTTAGTTCTTAAATTGGGGAGTTTTGGGTTCACTCTGTAGCGCAGTTCTGGATAACCCGCCGCCCAAACATCAAACCAATCCTCGAATTTTAGATCGCTGGCATTGAGAAGATGATCGATCATCTTCTCCATCCATCCCAGTTGTGACAACTGCAATGCCAAGGCTGACTCAGAACCAGCCATCAGCAGTTTGTAATCTGGGTTTTTTCTGTCTGGCTGTAGTTGGTAAACGTTCCAGTTAGGTTGTAACTCTATTCGGACTCGTTCCGGGCGTTTATCCGATAGCTTCGTGATACGCCTTTGACGAGCCATCATGATGTAAGTTTGCTGGGTAAGTCTTCCAACGTCTGCCATTGATATCCCTCCTCTCAGGTGATGAATTTATACCGGTATCCACTCCTCATAAGTTCCCTGCTCTGACAACAACTCACCGAGGGTTTCAAAAAAAGTAGATGTCATTGTTTCTATACCCTCCCATTGTTGCTCATTCACCCAATCAAAATATTCATCTTCTTTAACTTTCGCCCAAGTTTCTTCTACTTTCTCCGAAACAATAAAAGGTGATTGCCCTTCCTTGCCCCAAGTATCTTCCTTATCCAACAACCTGGCTGCTACTTTTCTGGCGTTAATGTAAGTCATAACAAACAGTGCTTTTTTAACAACCTCTTGCACCGCATACCTCAGCGAGGATAACGCATCCACCAAAGTCTCTTTAATAGTCGGGTTAATCATACACATAGCGGCGATCGCACCTTCCCGAATCCTTAGCGTTGCTGCATTAACCGACTGCCCTACCTTCCCCGCCACCAAACTAGCCAATGATTTCCCGACTGTTTCCCCCAAGGGAACATATAAAGCATTAGCCGCTTGTTTTAAATCGTCCATCATTTTCTTGTCAGATGCTGCCCAATCAAAGTTATAGGCTTGAGAAACCCCTTGGGTCAATTTGCTCATCACTGTAGGTATTGTTACCCCTAAAAAACCGCCAACAAAAGCCGGATGGGCTGCTACTAAACTCCCTACACCCGCACCAACAAACCCTAATGCTTGTCCGCCAACAATCAGCACAGTCCCAGCAATTAAACCACCCGCTACAATCCCGGCTATTTTAGGAACCAGAGGAGCCTCTTGTAGCCATTCTTTGAAAAAACCCCAGTTCCCTTTTTTGATGTTTTCTGCAATAACTAAAGCTCCGCCCTTGACACTACCCGCCCACTTCTTAAAATCAAAGGCTTTTAAACTTTGAATCTGCTGATAAAAAGGGGTCGAAAAAGCATTAAACCACTGTGAAGACATTGCACCGCCAGCTATAGCGGTTGAAGTTAGTTCTCTCTGGTCTATCCCTACAACATTAGACATAATCTTAACCTATATTATCAGCGTCGAATGGTAATAAGTCTTTACTTCGGCGAAATTCAGTTAGATTTTCCCTTGATGACAAATTGTCGGATTTGATTTGGCGATTCATCATCAACTCATCATTAGTTTTTAAGAGACGTGCCCGTTCCTCTCTAGTAGGAGGACTTTTGGGTTTGTCTTTAAACCTCGGTTCTGTCATCGCATTATAGTAATTCATCAACCAAGAACGTTTAAACTGTTCAAAGTCGCCGCCCCCAAGGGCTGAAGCTACATTTAAATATTCTAAGTGTAGCCGAAAATCCAAGACAGCGATCGCTTCCTCTATTCTGTTGTTGGTATCAGTTCTTAACCCGGCTTTTTCATCTTTTTTAGATGGTGGTTTCCCACCACTACCGGAATCCCTCGGAGGGCGATTAGAACCACGGGGGGGATTTCTTTTGGTCACGATTATGTCCTCATTTTAGCTGCCATATTCAAAATTATCTCATAAAGGTCAGTGCTTTTAAACCTAAACTCATCAACCTCTATTTCATAATCATGAATCTCTAATAAATCGGGTAACATAGCTTCTGTCGTGTCTTCATCGTTTAAATCAAGTTTAGGCTCCTGACCCTTTTTACTATCCTTACCGAATCCCTTACCAGCTCCCCAGTGTTTTTTACCAAACACATTAAACTCAATCGGTAAAGTCACCACCTTCGAGATAATAGGAATTCCCAACCCGTCCAAAATCGCCGACGTTCTGTAATATAACTTAGCTAAAGTCCGATACATTCTCGTCATTATATAAGCTAGGCGAATCTGAATATTTAACCGGTTAGCACTATCACCTTTCAACTCAATCAACAGTTCAGTCTGAGCCTTTAATATAGCCCCCAGCGAGTTAAACTTTAACTCTATAGACTGGTCGCCTTTTTGGGCTTTATTCGTATCCTGAACTTTAACAGTAACCGGAGCATCAAAACCATAATTGTCGATGGTTTTCAACAGGTCAGACATGATTTCCAGATAATCCTTATTTGCATGATTACCTTTACCTTCTGGTATCATCATATTAGACGGAACCTGGAAACTCTTGTCTAACAACTTCCTGACCCCTAGGGCTTTATGTATTTCCCGAGTCATCTT
>NZ_JARPLC010000196.1:0-5501 GCF_032350395.1 Limnospira sp. PMC 289.06 | reverse complement strand
CAATGGAGTGCATATTGAGTGTGACGATACGACTATCGGGTTAAGTGAATTCCCGCGATAGTAGTCAGGATAGGGGTTTAAGTAAAATGCGGATGGCGAGACTCGAACTCGCAAGGCAAAGCCACACGCCCCTCAAACGTGCGCGTATACCAATTCCGCCACATCCGCAGAAGACAACCGATGACTAGGAATGATTTTTCCCATCGGTGTGCTAATTTACCATTGTAGCACCAAACTCCAAAATTGCCAAACTTTTTTTGCCAACAAATTTGGGTAGTATCTTCCACAAATTCCCAAAATAACATATCCTAACTGATTATTGCCCGAACACCACCGAAAATGCGGTTTTCAAAGATCCTGATTGCCAATCGTGGGGAAATTGCCCTACGGATTCTCCGAAGTTGTGAAGAAATGGGGATTGCCACAGTGGCCGTCCACTCCACTGTAGATCGCCATGCCTTGCACGTCCAGTTAGCCGACGAAGCTGTTTGCATAGGCGAACCCAGTAGCAGCAAAAGTTATCTAAACATCCCCAACATCATCTCCGCCGCCCTAACCCGGAACGCCACCGCCATTCATCCTGGCTATGGTTTTTTAGCGGAAAATGCCAGATTTGCGGAAATTTGTGCTGACCACGACATCGCCTTTATCGGTCCAACCCCGGAGGCGATTAGGTCAATGGGAGATAAGTCCACAGCCAAAGAAACCATGCAGCGTTTCGGTGTTCCCACCATTCCCGGTAGTGAAGGCTTAGTCACCAATGACAAAGCTGCCCAAAAAATAGCCCAAAAAATTGGCTATCCAGTAATTATCAAAGCCACCGCCGGGGGAGGAGGTCGGGGAATGCGACTAGTCCGAAGCGCCGAGGAACTCCCGAAACTATTTTCCGCCGCCCAAGGAGAAGCAGAAGCAGCCTTTGGAAACCCAGGCTTATATATCGAGAAATTTATCGAGTGTCCCCGCCATATTGAATTTCAGATTTTAGCCGATGGATTTGGGAATGTGATTCACCTAGGGGAAAGGGACTGTTCAATTCAGCGACGACATCAAAAGCTACTGGAAGAAGCGCCCAGTCCGGCTTTAAATCCTGAACTCCGGCGAAAAATGGGAGAGGCGGCGGTGAAAGCAGCCGCATCAATTAACTATACCGGGGCGGGAACAGTAGAATTTTTACTCGATCGCCATGGGAAGTTCTACTTTATGGAAATGAATACCCGTATCCAGGTAGAACACCCGGTAACAGAAATGATAACGGGGCTAGATTTAATCGCCCAACAGATCCGCATCGCCCAAGGACAAAAATTGCATCTCACCCAAGATCAAATTCAGCTTAGGGGTCATGCGATCGAATGTCGGATTAATGCGGAAGATCCAGATCGCAACTTTAGACCACACCCCGGACGCATCAGCGGCTATCTCCCACCGGGGGGTAATGGGGTCAGGATTGATTCCCATGTGTACACCGATTATGAGATTCCCCCCTATTACGATTCTCTCATTGGTAAGCTAATTGTCTGGGGTCCTGACCGGGCGGCGGCTATAGTAAGGATGAAACGCGCTTTGCGGGAATTTGCTATTACCGGAGTTCCCACAACCATCAGTTTTCATCAGAAAATTATGGAAACCCCGGAGTTTCTCGAGGGTGAGGTTTACACCAATTTTATGGAACAGTGGATGAACAAAAATTTGCCTTCTCGTTAAACAATCATTCTCAGGATTCCCTGTTGTCCCAGTAACAATTCCCGCAGGAGGCTAAAAATACCTACCCAAATCACCGGGGTAATATCCACGCCTCCCAAAGGGGGAATCACTTTGCGGGTGATGGCTAGAAATGGTTCCGTTGGCCAGAAAATCAGATTAAACGGAAACTGATTTAACTCGGCTTGGGGATACCAGGTCAAAACAATGCGGAAAATAAATAATAGGGTCATTCCCGCCAGGAACAAGCCCAGAGTCCAGTCTAAGATGGTAAAAGTTTTCATCGCCTTGAGTTTAAGTTTGTTAACCTTTTCCCATTTTAGGGGTTAGCGAGCACCCTAAATTGGCAGTGGTTGCCAAGTTACAGCCTGTTCAGAAATCATCTGATCACCTCTCAAAGTCCCTCTCCCAGAGAGGGATCCAGATTTAGGGTGAGGGCAATGTATTAAGCGACTGGTGAACAAGCTGTAACTAAAAGGGAGTTTGATGGGCTAATTGACATATTCATGGTTGATGGTATGATAGATGCACATGACATTACATGACATGGCAAATAGTGATAACCATGTTGATGACCTGTGGAACGCGGGGCAAAGCCGATCGCCAAACCGTAAGATCCAATAGTAGAGAAAAAACTGCTATAGGCGGTTTGGTAGGTAGGAAGCCCGGGCTGTAATCTTCGATTCAGCGTCGGGTAGTTTACAATAATAAAAATATAATCTGCACTTGCACTCTAAGGATCTGATTAAGATGACACCTTCATTGATGAATTTCTTCTATAGCTTGCTGGCTGGTCTCCTGATCATTGTCGTCCCCGCAACTGTTGGGTTAATCTTTATTAGCCAGAAGGATAAAATCATCCGTCGTTCTTAGAAACTTGACAGGAGCCGATTTTTAGCTAAATTGGGGTTTATGGGGGCTAGGGGCGATCGCTATTCCCCCCTCCACCCCCAACCGTCGAGAAGCCCGGTTTCTAGGAGAGTTTCCCCTTCCCCAGCGGAGGGTTACTTAGAAACCGGGTTTCTTTTGTCCCCACCCCTGACCCCTCTCCCCAAGAAAGAGAGGGGTTTTAAGTGTCTACCTGTCATTATTCCCTAATCTGAGGAAAGTTAAAGTTGCAATTAAGGATGTTGTCCTGTTTCATGCAGGACTTAATCTGGTATGATGATATGGGGATAAATTCACCATCTAAGACAAAATCATCGGCATTGATTACCACCCCCAAAATTTCCTGAGTTTCCCGCAGACGGATCACTGTATCGTTGGCAAATCCATCATTGTTAAAATCAATGAGTAATTGATAATCTAAGTCCTCTTCTGTTAAGCCACCAGTCAAACCAATTTTATCCCCATGAAACCAATCAAAATCAGTGATAACCGGTGCTTCATTGATATTATGAGTGGCATTTTCGACGCTAATAATAAAGACATTTTGGGGATTTTCTCTAATGTAATCTGCCCAGGCTGGCTTAGAAGCCATTAAACTCAAGGGAGGTAAAACAGTTAGCAGGGCTAGGCTGACTAATTGTGAGATAAGCATCACTCGAATTTGACTCTACAATTAGAATCTACGAGGGTGATTATGTGATTTCTGAATCCTAGGTGATACTATCCCAACTTAGACAGGATTAATAAGATTGGCGGTCTCCTAGAAGTGAAGCCCTAGAATCCTTATTCAGCTAGAGTTACAGGAGATAAAAGACTGATTTTTTTATAGGGATGTAAGAGTAGACGGTTAATAAACTGGTTGATGACATTTGGGTTTTCTCTCATCCGATCGCATAATAGTAGATGACATCTGTTGTGCAATTTTTCCGGCTAGGGTTTGACTGCTGATCTGGTGCTACCTAGTGGGGTATGGAAAAGCCATCAGTCTGGAAATCCAATGTTGATTGATATGTCCTGAATCAAGAACTGATAGGATGAAACAGATAGACGGTTGCTCAATATCTTGGCTGTCGCAACCTGGAAGTTATGCGATTTTTGGGGTTAGCAAACTTTGACAAATTTATCCAGCCTATAATTCAGGGGAGAAATACCATCATGAATACAACCAGCCTATCTCGTAATTCTATCAACCCCTGGGGGGCGATCGCTGCTTTATCCTTGGGTTTAGGGTTTATCAGTCTTCCTTTTGTCCCTCCGGTGGTCGCCCAGGAACAAACGGCGAGAACATTAACGGTCAGTGGTGAAGGTATTGTCACTATTCCGACGACGTTAACTCAGGTACAGCTTGGGGTGGAAGTTCAAGGGAGAACAGCCCAAGAGGTTCAGCAAGAAGCGGCTAGACGTACATCAGCGGTGGTAGAATTGCTGCGATCGCGCAATGTTGAAAAGTTGGAAACGGCGGGAATTCGCCTCAACCCCAACTATAACCATCGTAATAACCAACGAGAGTTAATCGGCTATACTGCGACCAATAGCGTGACTTTTCGCCTCAAAACCGAGGAGGTTGGGAATTTACTTGATCAGGCGGTAAATGCTGGCGCTACCCGCATTGATGGCATTAGTTTTGTGGCGGCTGATGCTGATCTGACCGCCGCCCACAAACAAGCCCTACAGTTGGCGACTCAACAAGCCCAGCAACAGGCTGATACTGTGTTAGATACTTTGAACTTGAACCGCCGGGAAATTGTCAATATTCAGATCAATCATATCAGCAGCCCTGTTCCTAGACCGATGATGCGATCGGATGCTTTAGCGAGCGCCCCAGAGGCTTCAACCCCTGTCATTGGAGGGGAACAAGAGGTTAGGGCTTCGGTGACATTACAAATTCGATATTAAATTAATTCTGATACTATTAGGGGTGAATTTGCTTTAAAATCATTCGCAGGCGATCGTAATCATCTTTGAGCAGGACACTAATAGACCGTCCGGCTTCAATTAACCAACTGCGATCGCAATTTCGCATTTGATATATTTCTCGGATAGTGGCTGCCACCAAAGAGTCTACCGGAGCATTTATGACTTGTAGTAAGGTGGCCAAAAAATCCAGACTTTCGCTAAAATAAACCACCTCTTCCGACTCACACCGATACACAGCTTGATGAATTTGGGGAGGTCGGGGGGGGATATATTGGTAAATCTGTCCCCGTTGTGGTGTGGAACCATTTAGCCCCCCGGAGGTTTTCTCAAAGCCGACAATAGCAGCCTTAAATTCTGTTTTCAACATGGCGAAAATTTGGGGCTGCTGTTCCCGCAATTCTTCCAGGGATAAGCCTAAAGCCCTGGCTCTATGTACGGAGTCAATGGGGCTTGTGGTGGCGTGGTAAACTACGCCATAGACGCGATTATTGGACTCCTCATCAATTGCTGTTACCCAACTACCAAAGGGGGGCATTACTGGAAAACTGAGGTCTTCTGGTTCTAAACACTGGGCTAAAAACTCGGAGGTTGATGTTTCGATCACCTCGGCAAAGTGGTTATGGTGGCGGTTGGTGATCTCAAACTGAGGAAAGGGAAGACGCATATTTATTAATGGATAATTGATAATGGATAATTAATGCCCCGGTGGGCTAAGGGCAGGTTTGGCAATATGCTCCCCTAGGAAATTAATGCCCCGGTGGGCTAAGGGCGGGTTTGGCAATATGCTCCCCTAGGAAATTAATTCCCCGGTGGGGTGAGGGCGGGTTTGGTAATATGCTCCCTAGGAAATTAATGCCCCGGTGGGGTGAGGGCGGGTTTGGTAATATGCTCCCCTAGGAAATGTGATTGACTGCGGAACCCGCCCCTACTTTATTGTCGGTGAGGTGAGGCGGGTTTGGCAATATGCTCCCTAGGAAATTAATGCCCCGGTGGGGTGA
>NZ_JARPLC010000195.1:0-5618 GCF_032350395.1 Limnospira sp. PMC 289.06 | reverse complement strand
CGATGATAAAACAGCTCTTGATGAAGAGATGATGCTGTACTCTTAACAAGGAGACAGTCAAACTAGGAGCCGTATGAGGTAAAAGTCTCATGTACGGTTCTCAATGGGAGGGATAGACCTCACGGTCTATCTCGACCCCTAATAGTTTGAATCTCAAGCTATAGAAGCGGATCATCCTAAAGACGTTGCTGAGGTCGTAAACTATGTTTCTGCAATTAATTATGGTTTAGAACGTCTTGAGGAGCTGCCTGTATGTTTGCGATTAATTCGAGAAATTCATCAAAAGCTATCGGGTAATGCAATTGCATTGCTTGAAAGTCTTTACTTTAGACCAATTTTTACGGTGGAACACGCTCAATCGGTTACAAGTTTGACATACCCTAACGCCAACACTTTGATTAAAGATCTTAGCGCTATAGGTCTTCTGCAAGAAATTACTGGACAAAAACGCAATCGGGCATTTTCTTACGCACCATATTTGGCAGTTTTCCAAGATCCCTAAAAACAAGTAAAACCTAACAATGGCTAAATCCACGCCCAAATCTACCACTGATGAAGATTTAGAACTGTTGGCACAGTTGGGGATAGATATCGCCCCGGAAGCGACTCGCGAATATTCCCCTAGAGAAGAACGGATTATCGCGCTCGTTTGAGGAAATTGATCGCTTTGTTGCCGAAAAAGGTAGACTTCCTCAACTTATGGGCGATCGGGATATTGAGGCGATCGCCAAAATCCAGGACGGCACCATTGAGCAATTCCAATATGAGTGGGAAACCGCCAGTCTTATTAGAGTATCATAACACATTTTAGCAATCAAGGGCTATTGCGTTTTCGCACCGGATATTTCCCAATGGATTTTGGGAGCAGGTCAAGTTTAGTATTTTAACAGGAGTAGGGTGGGCAGTGTCCATCCTAACAATCGCTCAAGTTTTCAGCCCTGTTATTATGTTGCACTGGTTGCTCTATTTTAGCCTACTGCATAATCGCTCATTTCTCGCATAAAATGCGGGTAAAATCCTAGCACAATATCTTGCTTGGGGACACCCAAGTTGACTAAATCTTCCGCCACATCATGCTCCGTTGAATTGCAAAAAATCCAAATTTTCTCATTGCGGATATCTAAATGGATGACACCCTGATGAATCCAGCGCTGATGGTGCCAACCAAAATGGACAATTTGATAATGATTTCGTTGGGTATCAAAAATAGTCTCAACCTCAATCTCCCCATAGGCTGGCTTACTTTGGGCATATTCAATCAACAATTATTGCACAATTTGCTGATAGGTCTTTAATTTATCTGTCACTCCTTCCATAGCACAATTCGCTCCAATTCAATATCATAAATAATCAGTTTTACCGAATTTTCTTGCACCATTGAGGCTGGAAATTCTCGTTGAAAGAAAGTCTGATAGACTAAATTAGGGATAGCCAGATAAAGAATGCGATCGGGGTCTTCACAGCCTAAAGCAGCCCGATAGTTAATGAACTGCCCCAAGGCTGTATGAAACTCTGAAATTGCCGATGCCCTCGCCAAAAAACTTTTGACTTCCACCGCAGCCATAATAAACGATCGCATAAACCTGATGCTATCCAAACTTATTATACCAAACTATCATCGCGCCTAGGAGTTTGAACCTCTGAGGGGCTGGAATGACTGGGGTAAGAGGGGATTCGAAATTGGACGCAATTTGATGAATCAGTCACCCGCCTAGAGGTGAACTGCAATGGAAACTCCCCAGGAATTAGACACAGGGGGAACTCCAAAATACACAAGTTATGCTATAATTAGTTCCCAAACATGAACCTGAGTTGGGTAGGCAGGCTATGATATTTATTAACCCCAAAACGGACTACGCTTTTACAAAAATCTTTGGTTCGGCACAAAGCAAGAACATCTTAATCAGTTTTCTCAATGGTTGGGTCTATGAGGGAAATTCCACTATTGAAGACTTGGAAATCATTAAGCCAAATTTGCCCCCGCAACTGGAAGGGTTAAAAGATACCTATCTCGATGTTAAAGCGCACTTGAATGACGGCACATTGGTGATTATTCAAATTCAGGTTTTGAATGTGCAGTTTTCTGGGAAGCGGGTTTTATTTAATGCGGCGAAAAACTATGCGTTTCAACTGGAACGGAGACGACAAGCATATCGAGACCTAAAACCTGTGATTGCTTTAACCTTGACCGACTTTGATATGTTCCCCGGACAAAATCAATTGATTTCCCGGTTTGTCTATCGCGAGAAGTCTGAGGGCTGGTACTACCCAGATAATGGGATGGAGTTAGTCTTTGTGGAATTGCCGAAGTTTACCAAAGAACTCAACGAACTGGAAACCCTGACGGATAAATGGATTTATTTTATGAAATTTGCCTGATCGCTCACTTCGATTCCTGAAAACATGGATGATATCGCCGAACTAAATCAAGCGTTTGAGATTGCCAATCAAGCGGGATTAACCCTAGAAGAATTAGAAGAGTTAGATCGGCGGGAAATGTTTATTTATGACCAACAGGGTGCGATCGCATTGGGACTACAACAAGGGCGACAACAAGGGCTTGAAGAAAGGCGACAACAAGGCATTGAACAGGCAAAACGTGAGACGGCTCGCAATTTATTGGGTCAACTGAATGATGAGGCGATCGCCCAAGCTACTGGATTAAGTTTAGAGGAAATTGCCACTTTACGGGAAGAGAGGTTTAGTGATTAGCTAAAGTTGAGAAAGAACCCCAGTCTTTTGGATTTGTGACCATGAATGCTGTTGAAATCGAGGAAGCAGTTTCCCAACTCGCGGAAGCACCTTTTGACCCGGAAGCCTTCCCCTATAGCTTCCTGGAAGCCTTTGGGAATAAGGCGACCACCATCAAGCGCCTGAAAAGCGATCGCCACAGCACCAATCAATCGGATTTACCGGGTGGGGTACTTCAGCGCAATAATATCCATTTGCAGGTTTGCCGAGAAGGGGAAGTCACCGCCACCCTGACCGCTTTGCGCGAGAGTCCCGCTACCACTCGCTACAAGGTTAAGTTTATTTTGGCGACGGACGGCCAAAGTTTGGAGGCGGAAAGTCTGGGGGATGGGGAAATGGTGGCCTGTAATTACCCAGACTTTGCGAACCATTTCGGCTTTTTCCTGCCTTTGGCGGGGATTACCACGGTGCGGCAAATCCGCGAGAATGCCTTTGATATCAAAGCAACAGGTCGCCTCAATCGACTGTATGTGGAGTTACTCAAGCTGAATCCAGACTGGGATAAAGCGGAAGGTCGCGAGAAGTTTAACCATTTCATGGCGCGGCTGATTTTCTGCTTTTTTGCGGAAGATACCAACATTTTCCACAGTGAGAAGTTATTTACAAATGCGATCGCCCAGATGAGTGCCGCCGATGCTGCCAATACCGATGAGGTGCTATCGGAGCTATTTCGGGCGATGGCGACCCCCCACAACCAGCGAGAAGCGGCCGGGATTCGCAATTGGGCGAATGTGTTTCCTTATGTGAATGGGGGGCTATTTTCGGGCAGTGTGGAGGTGGCGCGTTTTAACAAAATTGCCCGGTCTTATTTGCTCCATGTCGGGAATTTGGACTGGAAAAAAATCAACCCCGATATTTTTGGCTCCATGATTCAGGCGGTGGCTGATGAGGAGGAGCGCGGCGCTTTGGGGATGCACTATACCAGTGTTCCCAATATCCTCAAGGTGCTTAATCCCTTGTTTTTGGATGATTTGCGATCGCAGTTGGAGGCGGCTGGGGAGAATCGCCGCAAGTTGTTGAATTTGCGCCAACGCCTCGCCAAAATTCGCGTCTTTGACCCGGCTTGTGGGTCCGGGAATTTTCTGGTGATTGCTTATAAGGAAATGCGGAAAATTGAGGCGGAAATTAAGCGTCTATATAGCCTATAACCCCTATTCTACCGTTACTTAGGTATTACTCAAAACCATAACAGAGTAACAAGTGAGTAAAAAATGAGTAACGCTACTGATACCCCTACAGTAGGGGGAAAGGGCAACTACGATGAGAGTTACGCTAGATTCTTGAAAGCCTATCAAGACTTTAAAGGGGAATGTCCCAAAGGAGTGACACTCAAACTACAAAAGTCCGGGGCTAGGTACAACCTACTATTGCAGTTTAAGCAACCACCTACCGGGAAACGGCTACCCAAGACAGCTAATCTTGAGTGTACACCTCAAGGGGTGATAGACGGGGTTAAGAAAGCTAAACTGGTATCAGAAGCCCTAGGGACTATCACTAGCGCTAGTGAATTTTGGGATTGGTACGATAAAACCATCCTAGGGAAAAATCAGATTGAGGATAATCTGATAACCTATCGGGACATCTTTAAACAAATTGAGGATGAGTATTTTGCGGGTTACAACCGCAACACAGGAAGGAAACGTTCCCGCGATATCGCTAGCGACTTAGCATCTTACGAGGCTACTAAAGGAGTATATTTCAAGTTGTTTCCTAACTGGGATGAATACCCTAGCTGGGAGAGTTTTAAGGCTATGCTATATATTCCCTTGCAGAATGGAGAACAATTAGTAGGTTCCAAAACATTTAAAGAACGTTACTACATCTTAAAAGCCATAGCTGAGAAATCACCTAACAAAGACCATTTACTCAAACAGCTTGAACCTATTAACGCCAAACAAACACAATTCAAAAAGAAACAACGGATAGGCATCGATGCCTTTAAGGATTGGTGGTATAGCGCCAAACAAGAAGCCTATACTATTAAAAACCCTCGATGTCAATCATCTCGACATAACTGGTTATGGGTGGCTGGTATGGCAGTAATGTATGGGTTAAGGCCTACCGAGATAGCTGCGGCCGTTAATCTAACTAAGCCATTTGTAACGGATGATGGTATCACTATCAAAGCACTGTCAGACCCCGATAATCAAGACAATTACTTGGTATTAGGAGATTACACTTACTTTACTGACTCAGAAGGTCGGAAAGTGAGTATCAAAACAGGGGGAAGGATTGTAGCTCCAATTCCCAGCCCTGAAATGTTTGAGTTCCTAGAATTGAAACGACCGTTATTGCCAGAATATAGCCCGAAAAAAGGCGTTCAACCCAAAACCATAATCGGAGGCTTTGACAAAAAGTTTACCAACACAATTTTCTGTATGAAATGCCCGGTAACCCAGAAATATGCTTTTCGTAGACTGTACAACCTGTTAGGTGAAAAGTATGGACTACCCATCGAGTTGAGAGCTAGACTTATGGGTCATAGCGCAATCGTTAATGCGAGTAACTATAAAACACAAGGGATTGACGCTACCTTAGAAGTTCTCGATGGATGCTCTAAGTTACCTATACCATTGGATGTAGCCATAGAACGGTTAACAGCGTTAGGGTTTGATATTGACACTCCAGAAGCTAAGGCATTTCTCGGAGTTATCTATCAGATAGATTAATCTAATCGTCAACCTTTCATAAATTAACACCCCTAGATTAAACCCCTAGGGGTTATTTTATGACTACAGATTGATGGATCCTGTTATGGTTTTGAGTAATACCTAAGTAACGGTAGAATAGGGGTTATAGGCTATATAGACGCTTAATTTCCGTCGAGTAGCGTTAACTATAAACCTTTATCCTGACAGCGATAGCGG
>NZ_JARPLC010000194.1:0-5738 GCF_032350395.1 Limnospira sp. PMC 289.06 | reverse complement strand
ACTGGCTTTTTGGGTCTTCTGTAGATATCCTTGCCATTATACGTCCTAACTGTTCTATCTTGTGCTATACAAAGCAGGGGGTCGTAACCCTGTTCCCATGACAAAGGGGTGTCCACATCAGGAGCCGTATGAGGTGAAAGTCTCAAGTACGGTTTTGAATGGGAGTTGGGGAGGGTGACTTCCCTTTCGACCCCTACCCCTTGGAGGGAGTAGGATATGACTGAAAGCCAATGCCTAACCGTAATGCTTAGGATATGCCCACTAGTCACGGTATGGACATAGATACTGCGACGATTAAGAGTATTATGACTAGAGCGAGTTTAAAGACTACGTGGTTGTATACAGCTCCAAAAGTCGAAGTACGAAAGCAGGGGGTAGTAACTCTGTTCCTACGAAAAAGGGTGTCCATATCAGGAGCCGTGTGCTGGGAAACTCGCAAGCACGGTTTTGAAGTGGAGCTCGGGAAGGTGACTTCCTGTTCGACCATAACTCAAATTACTATTCAGGGGTCGTCTCATCTGAGACCTTCAATAAGTTAGACCATATAATCTGGCAAATGTTACGGGCATGGAGAATCTCAAGATGCGGAAAGGCAAATCCTAAAGAACTGAGTAACTATTGTAGACCGGAAACGGTTAAACTCAGCGATGATAGAGAAAGGCATGAAACTTGGTTATTCTGTACCAAGGATGGACATAGACTATGGAAGCATAGCTACACTCCGATTGTCAGACATACCCTGATACGCCCTGAAGCAACACTTTATGACGGAAACTGGACTTACTGGGCAACCAGAAAAGGTCAAGCAATTGATACGCCAAACAGGGTAGCAAAACTACTCAAAAAGCAAAAAGGCCTATGCGCCTGGTGTGGGCAATACTTTACCCCATCAGATTTAGTTGAAGTAGACCACATTGTACCTCGAAGCCACGGCGGAAAGGATGAATACAAGAATCTTCAACTATTGCACCGCCACACCCGCGATGATAAGACGGCACTTGACAACGTCAACGCTGCATTCTTAACAATGGAGCAGTCTGCGCGTGCGTCACATCAGGAAGTTTTTCGTGTCTATGCCAATTATCTGGATGTGGAAGCACCACTAGAGCCGTATGAGGTGAAAGTCTCAAGTACGGTTTTGAATGGGAGGGGGAGATGGTAACATCTCTCTCGATCCCTACTTGTTTGTCTAACAATTTTAACTCTGATCAGCCCTAGTCCGGGTTAATGGAACTTAACCTAGTATGATGATCTATTTTTCTCGATAAAATGCTGTTAGAGGTGATTATTTAAAATGATGAAAGTTGATCGGATGGAATCAAGCCATGCTGGTGGGCATATCAGTAAAATGGCTATCTTTCTGGCCATTTTGGCGGGAACAATGGCTTTAACTAACCCCAGTCGCCAAGACTATCTCGAATATGCCTCGGTGAAGTTATCCCAAGAAGCGAAAAACAACCTATGTAATGAGGCGGAAGTTCCGGCTATTCTCCGAGGTTTTTCTAATATGATTGTAGACACCTGCAATACTTTGGTAACTTCTCAACGGGTTACAATTAGGGCTTTTATTGACAATTCTACTCACCGACAAAATGCGATGTTTTTTAGCATTTACACATCGGAAGTGTTGAATAATCGCTATAGAACTCTGGCTCTGTTTGGTAATTTTATCACATTTTCAGCGGAAAAAATGCCGGAAAATTCCGTAGAATAATCGGAACCAGCCAAATTGTATTCTGAGCGAAAAAGCGCCCTCCCATAAGGGCGGGTGCTAGGTCAGCCCCAGGAAACAGGACAAGACTCTTGCACCCGCAGCCAATGTTGGTTGAGGGTAGAATGGGTTTGCGATCGCTTTCGGTGGTATGGACAGTTACAAAAAAAGATACAATGTTGAGATGGCGATTGTGGTTTGTTGAGTGGACAAAAGCCAACATTGACAATTAGCCAGCCGTTGGCGCGATCAAGATACAAAGGCAACCCAGAAATTATGACTGTCAGAGTTCGTTTGGCTCCTAGCCCTACAGGTAATCTACACATTGGTACAGCCAGAACCGCTGTATTTAACTGGCTTTTCGCCCGAAATCAGGGCGGTGAGTTTATAGTACGCATTGAAGATACAGATCAAGAGCGATCGCGTCCTGAATTTACCCAAAATATTTTGGATGGACTAACTTGGTTGGGCCTAAATTGGGATGAGGGGCCGTTTTTTCAGTCGGAGCGCCTGGATTTGTACCGGGAAGCTATCCGTAAACTCCTAGATGCGGGTTTGGCTTACCGTTGCTATTGTACCCCGGAAGAACTTGAGGAAATGCGATCGGCTCAAAAAGCTAAAAATCAAGCTCCTCGCTATGATAACCGCCACCGCGACCTAACCGCAGCACAAAGGGCGGCTTTGGAAGCTGAAGGCCGCAGTGCCGTGATTCGCTTTAAAATAGACGACAACCGAGAAATTAGATGGAATGATTTGGTCAGGGGTTCGGTAGTCTGGAAAGGCTCCGACTTGGGGGGAGATATGGTCATTGCTAGGGCTTCCAGTAGCAATGCAATCGGTCAGCCTCTCTATAATTTGGCGGTGGTGGTCGATGATATTGATATGCAGATCACCCATGTAATTCGCGGTGAAGACCATATCGCTAATACTGCCAAACAGATACTACTCTACGAAGCCTTCGGGGGAAGGGTTCCAGAATTCGCCCACACTCCTTTGATTTTGAATCCTGATGGCCGTAAACTATCTAAGCGGGACGGGGTGACTTCTATCTCAGATTTCCAAAATTTGGGTTACACAGCCCCCGCCTTGGCTAATTATATGACACTATTGGGTTGGACTCCCACTGATTCGACTCAGGAAATCTTTACCCTAGAACAGGCGGCGAAAAACTTTGGTTTTGATAGAGTCAATAAGGCGGGGGCAAAATTTGACTGGGATAAGCTCGATTGGTTGAATGGTCAGTATATCCATAATCTGCCAGTGTCGGAGTTGACAGATATGTTGATTCCCTATTGGGAAGAGGCCGGTTATGACTTTGAACCACAGAGCGATCGCCTTTGGTTGGAACAGTTAACAACCCTCATTGGTCCTAGTCTTACCCGTCTCAAAGATGCAGTAGATATGGCGGCGATGTTCTTTCCCTCCAGTGTCAGTTTAGATGAAGAAGCCCAGCAGCAGTTGCAACAAGAGGGAGCCCAAACCGTCTTGGCAGCTATCAAGGATAAACTCGAATCTGAGCCAACACTGACAGCAGATACCGTCAAGGATATGATCAAAGCTGTTACCAAAGAGACGAAACTTAAAAAAGGGCTGATCATGCGATCGCTCAGAGCAGCTCTCACTGGGGCTGTTCATGGCCCGGATTTAGTTGAGTCCTGGCTGCTTCTTCATCAGCGAGGAACTGATCTAACTCGCTTGCAAAACATATTAGATCGTTAATTGTTATTGAGGCTGAATGCTATGGCGGATAGCTCTAAATCCAAACCACAAGACGATAAAACTCCCATTGAGGATAAAAAGTCTGCTACTAAAGCAGATACTACTCCAGCTAAATCCTCTACTCCCAAAGATCACGAACCTGTAGTTGAGGCTAAACCTGCTGCTAAAACCCCAGAACCCAAACCAGAACCCAAACCGGAACCTGTGGCTGCTAAAACCCCAGAACCGAAACCAGAACCCAAACCGGAACCCAAACCAGAACCTGTGGCTGCTAAACCCCCAGAACCCAAAGCCGAACCGAAACCAGAACCCAAAGCCGAACCGAAACCAGAACCTGTGGCTGCTAAACCCCCAGAACCCAAACCAGAACCCAAAGCCGAACCGAAACCAGAACCTGTGGCTGCTAAACCCCCAGAACCGAAACCGGAACCAAAACCGGAACCAAAACCGGAACCAAAACCGGAACCTGTAGCCGCTGCTCAACCTGCTGCTATAACTACCGAACCCACACTTGAGGGGGGTGTAGATATGCCGGAAGTAGATGTGACAGCGATTAAAGAAAAGGTCCTGGACTTTTTCTCGAATTTACCAGAAAACTTTAGTAAGTTTTTCAGTGAATACTACCGTCCGCTAACAACTGTAATTCTGATTATTGTGTTGTTTGTAACCCTGCGGGTGTTAGTTGGGGTGATTGATATTATTAATCAAATCCCCCTAGTTAAACCCAGTTTAGAAATGGTGGGAATTGGATTCTCTGGATGGTTTGTCTATCGCTATTTACTGCGGAGCGAAACTCGTGAAGAACTGGTTAATAAGTGGCGCGAGTTTAAGAAAGATGTGTTTGGGGAAAATTAATACTGTTTAGAGTGACTATTTATCAGGATAATTATTGCTAAAAAAATATTGGCATTTATTTACTGGTAAAAATGTTAATTGCAGCTCTAATTACACAACGTCAAACATGGTAAATCTCAAGTCCGGTTAATCAGTCAATAACACCTAGCTAAAACGGACTTGATACAACTAGAAGTTAGGTAACTTCCGTATATTATGATTCCCCTGTCTTCAACATAAGACAGGGGATTGTTGTAATCGGGATAGCTATTAATCAGCTATTATTCATGATTCTGTAAGTCTCAAATAGCGCTACCAGACCTTCCCCAGGGCCATAGGGATGATAGCCGGATAATTAAAAGCTAATTATAACTATAATATAGTTATCTCAAATTGTGTGATATAAGGAGACAGACTGATGGAAATTGAGCCAACCAAAAGCATGATATTTAGCTCAATGGTGGCAGTTGTTGGGTTATTTGTCAATAGTTCAGGGGTGGCTTATTCTCAGGGTTCTAACCCAACCTTAATGTTTGAAAACGTGACGCTATCACCGAATTTTGAACCAGATCCAATGATTCTTAGGGGACTGAGTGGGGGTCCGGTGAGGAGTCAAGATATTGCGGGTAGAGAGGAAACGCCAACGGGTTCCTGTATCGGTTATGTGGATCAAAAGCCAGACCATACCCTGGTTTTAACTGAGTTTTTTAACCATCTGAGTCTGACGGTTAAAAGCAATGAAGACACGGTAATTGTGGTTAGGGGACCAGGGGGGAGTTGGTGTAATGATGACTTAATTGGTATGAACCCAGGAATTATCGGTCAGTGGTTATCTGGTAGGTATGAAATTTGGGTGGGTTCCTATGAACCTAATAGCTATCACCCATATATAATTGAAATTACTGCTAGGAGGTCTTCTGAGAATTGATCATGATGACCATTGACGCAGTGGATTGATTGGCGATATAGTATCTAATTTTAAGGACCACCGGAACCGGGGTAAAATTCGGATGCGGGTTTAATTTCGGTAACAATAGGTCGCGGATAGGTTCCTGATATTTGCAGTTGATGTTTGGATTTTCTGGCGATTTGTTCCTGTTGGGAATTATGATAAAAAATTGCTGATCGGTATTGTTCACCTCGGTCAGGACCTTGGCGGTTTAGGGAGGTGGGGTCATGAATTTGCCAAAAGACTTCTAATAGTTGTTCGTAGGAAACTAGATCACGATTATATTGAAGCTGTACCACTTCTGCATGACCTGTAATTCTGGCGGCTACATCTAAATAAGATGGGTGGGGAAAATGTCCCCCCATATATCCGGTGGCGGTTTCAATTACGCCGTTGATCTGACTAAATTTGGCGGCGACTCCCCAAAAACATCCGGCTGCAAAGGTGGCGGTTTCTATCATATTGATGATGTGCGAGACGTTTAGGAGTCAAATAAGGCTGCAATGCCTGAAATAACATCCTAGT
>NZ_JARPLC010000193.1:0-5907 GCF_032350395.1 Limnospira sp. PMC 289.06 | reverse complement strand
GGCGATACTGCCTGGGTCGGGAGTGTAAGACAACCTGGCAAAACATCGGTTTTGTTGGATGCAGTTCCCGTTGAATCAGGAAGCCCCATGCTCTAGGGCGGCAGGGTGGGGTAGTTCACACAGCCAGAACCGCTAAAATATCAATAAGCCCTAGCCCAATTGCCCACAGATGGAACCAATCGTTAAATTCATTGTTTCTACACCCCTAGGGTTTACAGTCCGCACCACCGAAAACTACTGGCAAACATTGCTGATCAAACATCCCGATATTACCCATTTTGAAACTGAAATTCAGCAAACCCTGAATCAACCCGATGCCATTCACCAAAGTCAGCGCGATATTAACGTTTTGCTATTTTATCGCACCATCAAAGCACAAAGATGGCTAGTTGCTGTTGCTCGGCGTTTAAATGGCGAGGGTTACTTGATTACCGCTTACCAAACTGATGCAATAAAAAACGGAGCGAAATTATGGCCCAAATAAAAGTATTTTACGAACCCGAAACCGAACTTTTAACCATTTTTTGGAAATCTCCCCGTCCCAATCAAATTGCGACCGAACTTGAGAACGATATTATCCTGTTTAAAGATGGAGATACCCATGAACCCATTGGCATCGAAGTCTTGTCCTATCGTCCTGGAGATGATCGCATCAGTGGCATCTCCCTAGAACTCGGTCAACAAAATCTTGTTAATACCTGAAAAAAATCAACCGAACTCACATCCAAGCAAAAATCGCATTTCTCACCGACGAACCCCTAGAAGCGCCGTTAAAAGGCTTTCCCCCCAATCAACCGAATCTGATATCTGCTATTGAAACCTGGGTAGAGGAGATTTGAGAAACAGAGTTTTTAACCCCTTAATAAACTTCGTCATGGCTGCCGAAATCAACAAAAATAGCCTTGTTATCTTCTGTAAGATAAAATAATACTCTCACGTCGTAATCTACAGTGAAACTCCATAAATCCTTCAGTTTTCCTGATAGCTTATGGGTTCTTAAGCTCGGATCGTAAGGGTCTGACGTAAATATTTCTAGTTTTTGCCAAAATTTTGACTCTAAGTTTTCATTCCCTTTAAGCATTTTTTGTAAAGCCCGTTTAAAAGCCGAACTGAAACTAACTTCCATGATTATTCATCAATCAGTTGTTTCAATTCGTCAATCTGGTTAGAAAACTTGAGGTTTCCTTGTTGTTGTTCTTTCTGGGCTGCTTGGAAACTCTCATAAATCTTATCGCGACGTTCTTCACGGAGATACTGCTGCAACAATGATTGAATTTCTTCTTTTTCATTAGTAGAAAGACTTTTAATTCCTTCAACTATATCATTAAATGTCATCATTGACGAAGCCTCACGGTACTCAATCACCTTTAATGATATTCTACTTCACCACTTAGCGGCACCCCCCACCACACCCCATCCTGAGACACCCCATGTCCCGACGAAGACCCCCCGGAACCCAAAACCCCCGCCCAACTGCGCCGCGCCCTCAAACCACTGCAACGCCGCCAACTCCTCCCCCACCGCGCCCTCCTCCTCACGGACTGTGAACATCCCACCCCAGAAGCGATCGCCTTTTGCCAAAAACTGACCGGGGTAATTGCGTTCCGGAAGCGTCTGGGTAGGAGAATCGCATTTCTCACCTCAGAACCCCTAGAAGCGCCGTTAAAAGGCTTTCCCCCCAATCAACCGAATCTGATATCGGCGATCGAAACCTGGTTAGGGGAGATTTAAGTAACTGGGGTTCTGCCTGAAACTTAGGATAAAATTGGAATTGACCTTGAAACCTGATTTTGGGTAACGAAGCGGACTGAACTGTTATGAATACCCTAGCTCAAGAAATTCTCAAAAACTTTGATGAGTTGCCGAAGACAGAACAACAGGCGATCGCAGCAGAAATACTCAAGCGAGTTATCAATTTTGACGTTCCCCCTTTGACCGATGAGGATTTAGTCCTCAATGCAGAAGAACTATTTTTAGCCTTAGATGAGCAAGAAGCAGATTATGAGTAGTCCTAACCGGGGAGAAGTCTGGCTTGTCGATTTAGGTTACACCGCCAAGGTTAGGCCCTGTCTTGTGGTGAGTATTCCTGCCCTCATGCAGGATAGAGCATTAACAACATTGATTCCCCACACCACCAGTCCTAGAGGTTCACGTTTTGAAGTTGAGATTAAAACCCGGTTTCTCAAACCCGGAGTTTTCGACGTACAAAACCTGATTACCATTCCTCATGCAAAACTTCTGAAAAAATTAGGTGAATTAGATCCAGAGCAGTTGTCACAAATTGAAACAATTTTACGCTTATGGTTAGACTTAGAAAGCACGGATACTGAACCCAAAACATAGCCTCTCTCGCAGAGGAAAATCCCCCGGAACCCGCCACCCCTCCGGAAATGCGATCGCCACCTCAAAACCCTAAAACGCGCCCCACCTCCTCCCCCACGGAGCCATCCTCTTCGGCGGCGAATTTCCACCCGGACTCAACCCACCCCAAAAGCGATCGCCTTTTGCCAAAAACTGACGGGGGTAATTGCGATCCGGAAGCGTCTGGGTAGGAGAATCGCATTTCTCACCGACGACCCCCTAGAAGCGCCGTTAAAAGGCTTTCCCCCCAATCAACGGAATCTGATATCGGCGTTCCGGAAGCGTCTGGGTAGGAGAATCGAAACCTGGTTAGGGGAGATTTGAGGATTGGCATTTTTTAGGTTAGAATAGGGTTAGAGGAGAGTTGATAATTAATTATTGTCAGGTCGAAAGCGTAAACTATTAAGGCTGGTTGCCGTTGCAATTGTCTCAAAATCACGGTCATTATGAATTAAGATCAACTGATGTGCGATCGCCAGTTGAGCAATACAACAATCAATACTACTTCTAACCGTTAATCCCTGTCGTTGTAAATCGTAATAAATTCGGGCAGCCGCGACCCAAGTATTAGGAGTTGGTTCGATATAGTCTTGGTCTTGCAGATAGGTTTCTAATAACCTCCACTCCCGTTCATATCGGCAACCTTGCAACAGTTCCATTTGAGTAAATCGGCTCAAAAAAATGGGTTGCTCCTTAATAATTTCTGATAAAGATTGACCAACTGTACCAGTCTTGTCTCGGAAAACAGCAATCCAAACTGATGTATCAATCAAAAACATTCCGGTTTAACCGTAAGGCTTTATAGTCGTAATCTGTTGAGAATTGAATCTGTCCACTCAAATCGAGTAAATTTCGTTTTTTGCGGTTTTTGACTAACTCGGATAAAGCCAAGTTAATTAATTCTTGTTCTGTCTGAATATTGGTTAAGCGCAATCCTTCTTTCACCAATTCTTCATTGAGTTCGATGGACTTTTTCATCGCTAGTGGTTGATTTTATGTTCAGATTTATTGTCGTGCCGATTTACTTATATTAACATTTTTCTGACTCAATGTCCCCCTGATTTGGAAAATCACTTGTACCGAGGAAGACCTCGCCGGAAATGCGATCGCCACCTCAAAACCCTAAAACGCGCCCCACCTCCTCCCCCACCGTGCCATCCTCTTAGGTAGCGAAACCGTTTCCACCCCGACCCAACCCACCCCAGAAGCGATCGCTTCGGCGTTGACCTAGGAGAGCACGATTTCTCACCTCAGAATCCCTAGAAGCGCCGTTAAAAGGCTTTCCGCCGAATCAAGGGAATCTGATATAGGCGTTCCGGAAGTGTCTGGGTAGGAGAATCGAAACCTGGTTAGAGGAGATTTAAGCAGCCAAGAAACCCGGTTTCTGACCCTTAGCACCAAAATTAGCTAAAATGTCAACAACCCCTAGCCCCCAACTCAAAAATGACTCAAACTCTTGATATCACCGGACTCACCCCAGAACAAATCGAGCAAATTCACAAGATGATAGAAACTTTTAAAACTATTAATCAACAGCAGAAACAATCAACCCGAGAAAATATCTCAGAATCAGACTTGAATTCCTTGTTTTTTGCCAGCGAAATTCTCCAGCCCTTTAATCGGACGATGCTTTATGGCAGGGGAAGCTAAACGAATTTATCTGGATATGAACATCCTGGCTTATGTTGCTAATACCAAAGCCCCTCAACATCAAGCCGCCTTAGAAATATTTAGACCGACCGAAAGGGAAATTTTGTGTGTCTCATCGCAGGTTTTAGCGGAATTTTACTCCTATATTACTAATCCCGCTATTTTAGCCACGCCTTTACAGCCAACGGAAGCAATTATCCGCATTAACCGGATTTGTCAGATGCCCCATATCTGCTTACTTTCAACTCCGGTGGAGCTGTTTGAAGGTTGGATTGGTTTATTGGCAGAAAGACCTGTAACCAATGGAGGAGTTTTTGATTTACTGCATATTTGGATCGTGTTAGCCCATGAAGTGAACAGCATCTACACGTTTAATATCAAGGACTTTTCTTGGTGTTCCCAAATTGAGGCGATCGCTCCGAGTCACCGTTAATCAACCCACCCAGAATCATCGCCTTTTGTCTGACGGGGGAAATAGCGATCGCGAAGCGTCTCGGTAGAAGCGATCGCCTTCCTCACGGACGACCCCCTAGAAGCGCCGTTAAAAGGCCTTTCCCCCCAATCAACCGAATCTGATGTCCGCCATTGAAACCTGGTTAGGGGAGATTTAAGCAGCCACCCAGAAACCCGGTTTCCGAACCCTCACCCCAAGTTCTCAAATTCGCTAAAATATCAGCAAAGTGCGAGACGTTTAGGAGTTCAATAGGGCTGAGATGCCCGAAATAACCTCCTAGTGGGGACTTCAACCCCTTGGTTGAATACAAGACAACTCGTTTCTGACCATCCCCATAACTGTTTATATGTCCCGACGTTTTGTATCACAAGATACCAAAACCAGGCAGGGAACCCCAGGTCAACATACTTTGTAATAAATCCTAACAATTTGTTACAAAGTATGTTGAGGGTAAAGGCGATAGCCACCCCCAGTTTCGGGAATCACAACTCTGGGATTGAAGCGGGGAACGGAAGGCGTGAAGTAGAACCTACTACCAAAAGCGACCACTGCCAACCATCCATGATTAGGGAAACCGAATGTCCGGCTTGAACCATCGTAATACTCTAGTAGCGAAATAGGTTGATACGCTGCGCTCAAAAGAGCACGGGGAAAAGAAGGGGTATATTACCACCACCTTCACAGACCTTTAAAGTACCCCGGTGGATAGGACGAATCTAAAGATGGAATGCCCGCATAGATGGAACGTTTAAACCCCTCATTGGCTCTCAAGTGGCAGGATGTACTTGTGGAGTAGCGAAAAGTGTAAGCGTATGCCTTTAAGGGAAAAGGATGTGACTGAAAGCTAATGCCTAACTGTAATGGTTAGGATATGCCCACTAGTCACGGTGTAGATATATAGCATTAGTCAAGGTGGTTAGGACGCAGCCTTGAGAACGGAATCCATGGCATCATCGAGAGAATCAAACTGCTCACGTGCAATGGCGAATGCGGGCTTTCAACCACGACCAACATTTCTCTATCTTGTTGAGGTCTGGCGAATAAGGCGGAAGATAGAGTAAACGGCATGGTGCGAGACGTTTAGGAGTCAAATAAGGCTGCAATGCCTGAAATAACCTCCGAGTGGGACTTTCACCCCTTGGTGAAATATAAGGGACTCGTACCCTGACCATCCCATAACTGTTTATATGTCCCAACGTTTGGTATATAAATATACAAAGTGCGAGACGTTCAGGCATGAAATAGGGTTGAAATACCTGAAATAACCGCCTGGTGGGGACTTAAACCCCTTGGTTGAATATAAGGAGATCTCTCCTGACCATCCTCATAACTGTTTATATGTCCCAACATTCGGTATAGAAATATACCAAATAAGGCAGGGAACCCCAGGTCAAAACGAACTAACTCATACAAATTCCTATAGGAAGCCCAGAAATGGATAA
>NZ_JARPLC010000192.1:0-6087 GCF_032350395.1 Limnospira sp. PMC 289.06 | reverse complement strand
TTCCAATTCCCTAGGTCGGGGTTTTTATTGGTGAAAGTTTGGGAATAAGATAGAAACTTGGTAGCCTCGTCTCTTTAGAGCGAGGCGGAAAAGTGACTCGGCGGATTTATCCGCATTCAATTAATGATGATGCGGATCTTCAATATATTTCTGGATAGTTGTCGCACTGACATTACCTGCGGTACTAAAAAAATAACTTTTACTCCATAAGCTAGGTAGTTTCAATAATTCAGGAAATTCTTTCCGAAGGAAATTAGAAGATCTCCCTTTGAAAAACCTAACAATTAAATGAATTGGGATTGTTGGGGGAAACTCAATAAAAAGATGGACGTGATCAGGTGCTATCTCACCAGCTCGAATATTCCAATTCTTTTCCGTTGCCAACTCCTGCCAGATTTGATAAAGCCTGTTCCGAATATCGCCTTTGAGAACAGGCTTCCTTCGTTTTGGGACAAAAACCAAATGGACAATAGCCAGCCCGATAGAGTGATTATAGTGTTGATACTCAAAACTTTTCTTTCTCATTGTCAATTTTATATTTAATGGCTATAATGTTGATCATATTACAGTAAACGACAAAAAGATGTATGGTTGTCAACAGGTTCTAATTCATACCAGTCGTGATATTGAGGCGATTATCGAGTATCTTTGTTCAGAATCTAACAAGATCTACAATTGCGCTCTTTATTACGCTAGGCAAATGCTTTTCAAAAAGCACGTTTTTGTTAATAGGGGAGCCGTTTGTTCTGAGATGTCTAAAAGTGCCAACCAGCATTTTAAGGCCATGTATGTTTCTTCTGCTCAACCAACTTGCAATTCAGTAGTAGAAGCCATGAGTTCTTATAAAGAACTTCTCAAATTGTGGCGAGGTGGAAAGTTAGAAGAAAAGCCCCGTCCTCCTAAATACAGGAAGCCCGGGCTATTTACAGTTTCCTATCCGGTTCGATGGTTGAAGTTAACCCCGGGGGGAATTAGAATTCCGCTAGGAAATCAGGTTAAAGCATGGTTTGGGATTGATTCATTTTTATTACCCATGCCATCTAACCTCAACTGGGATTCAATCAAAGAAGTTCGTATTCTTCCTCGGAATAAATGTTTTTATGCCGAGTTTATTTATCAAGTTCAGGCTGAAAATATTAAACTTGATAAAAACCAGGTGTTAGGAATAGATCATGGAATTGATAATTGGTTAACTTGTGTGAGTAACGTAGGAACCAGTTTCATTGTTGATGGCAAGCATTTGAAATCCTTTAACCAGTGGTACAACAAGCAAGTTGCTTATCATAAAAATGGTAAACCTCAAGGTTTTTGGAGTAATGCTTTATCCCACTGAAAAACGGAATCGTCAGGTTAGGGATGCTATCAATAAAGCTGCCATAGTAGTTATTAACCATTGCCTCAAAAACAGTATCGGTCGTCTTGTTTTTGGTTGGAATAAAGGACAAAAAAATGGTGCTACCCTTGGAAGTAAAGGGAATCATAACTTTATTCAGATTCCCACCGCACGATTGAAGTCTCGAATCCAAGAGCTTTGTTCTCATTATGGAATTGAGTTTATAGAAACCGAGGAATCTTATACCTCAAAAGCTAGTTTTCTTGAGCATGATTTTCTTCCTGAATTCGGTGAAAAACCCGACAATTGGAAGCCGTCAGGACAACGAGTAAAACGAGGTTTATACCGCACTGGTTATGGTCGAAAGAGAAGTCACCTTCTCCAACTCCACTTCCAAACCGTGCTTGATAGTTTCCCATCACACGGATCCTGATGTAGATACCCTATTGTCAGTAGGAACAGAGTAACAACTCTCTGCTTTATGACTTCAACTTTCAGAGCTATATGACTTGCGTAGTCTTTAAACTCGCCTTCGCCGTAGGACTCTTACTTACCGCAGTCTCTATATCCACACCGTGACTAGTGGGCATATCCCAACCATTACAGTTAGGCATTAGCTTTCAGTCACATCCTTTCCCCTCAAAGGCATACACTTACACTTTTCGCTACTCAACAAATATTGGTATACTTGCCGAGAGCCAATGAGGAGTTTAGAGGAGTTTAAACGTTCCGTTTATACGGGCATTCCATCTTTAGACTTGTCCTCTCCACCGGGGTACTTTTAAAGGTCTGTGTAGGTGTTGGTATGATTACCCTACTTTTCTCCTTACCCTTTTGGGCGCAGCGTGTAAACCTATTTCGCTGCTTATTGATACGATGGTTCAAGTCGGAACATTCAGATTTCCTTAGTCATGGATGGTTGGCAGTGGTCGGTCTGGTAGTAGGTTCTACTTCACGCCTTCCGTTCCCCGCTTCAATCCTGGGGTTGTGATTCCCAAAACTGGGGGTGGCTATCGCCGTTACTCTTTCCCATAATCGCCCCAAGTGGTTTTAGTACTCCTCCTAGGTATACCTGGACGGTGAATTGCGATTTCTTAAAATGGGATTGACCTTGAGTTCCCGTGCCTTACTTAGATTCATAACGTCTAAGCGTTGGGACATATAAACAGTTAAGGGGTGGTTGAGGCCCATCGAGGAGGTTATTTCATGCATTGCAGTCTTATTTGGTCTCCTCAACGTCTCGCACCATTCAATCAATATATCAATGCTGATTGTAATGCAGCAGCTAACATCATTCGTAAAGTATCGGCCACATTGGGATTAAATCTCAATGGAGTCAGTAGAGGCGCATTGACTACGCCATTAAGAGTTCGTATTTGGACTATTTAAGAATCCTCGTCGCTTTAGCGCGAGGAGTGTCAAAGGTCAATCCTTTTGTTTAAGGCTTTGTGCTACCTCTTGCAAAAGGGCGATCGCCTGTTGGAGTTTATCCAAAATTTCCGAATCTTTCGAGGTTTCCGTGTTCGGTGGTTTCGGTGTGTTCGGTGGTTTGGGCGGATCAATAACCGGAGCCTGACCGCCGCCTAATTGAGTAACATAACCCAATAAATCGCGATCGCGTCTTAGCCAACCCTCCAAAAATATCTGTTGGCTAGGGTTAGCCTGAACCCGTTGGTAGCGGTAGTCAATGCGAGCCTGACAGTATCTTTGGGCAGTTTCCAGGTTATTATTTTGTTCAAGCACCCCTTGGCTTTTCGGTCCAAAGCGACCATCTACAGTCAACCCTCCCAGAGTTTCTTGTAAAAACTCAATACTGGCGCGCACACTAAAATTAACCGCCGTATCAAACTGAACCACCGCCAAAGGTAACACCATCAAATCCGCCTTTGACGGTATCCAGTACATCGTATAATAGACCTCCTCCACCTCTGGCTGAGTAATTTGCCGAACCGATTTCGACCCCTGACCCTTATTTTTTAAATAGGTGTCGTAGGTCGCCTGGGTGATGCCATAATTAACCACACCTCCCAGGTCTTCCGGGTGTCCAACGCCGCCCTCCCATTTCAGGGTAAATTTAAGGGCAATTTGAAAATTATCATCAGATGCTGTCATAATTACTCACCCATGCGTGAAGTTTAACTGCGCTGAACTTCGGCAAAAATTTCCGCTAAGATTTCCTCAGCCCCCTGTTGTTTCAGTTGGTTAGCTAATTCAATCCCCAACTGTTCCGCGTCACTAGCCTGTCCGGTCACTGTATCTTTAATTAGGCGTTTTCCGTCCAAACTAGCCACCATTCCCGTTAAAGTTAGACGATCGCCTTCCACCATAGTATTAACACCAATAGGAACCTGACAACCCCCTTCTAATTCCCGCAAAAATGCCCGTTCACTGTGACACCTTTGGGCTGTCGCCGTATGTTCCAAGGCTTTCACCACCTCTAAAATTTCCGTATCTCCCTCTCGGCATTCAATACCCAGAGCCCCCTGTCCCACCGCGTGCAGAGATATTTCAGCCGGAATCACTTGATGAATGCGATCGGCCATTCCCAACCGTTTCAGTCCAGCCACTGCTAAAATTATCGCATCATACTGACCCTCATCCAATTTTTGCAGGCGCGTGTTCAGGTTCCCGCGAATATCCTTAAATTCCAAATGCGGGAAATTGTGGCGTAGTTGTGCCAGACGACGCAGGGAAGACGTACCGACCACCGCACCGGGTGGCAGAGTGTCTAGTTGTTTGTCGCGATGGTTTTCGTGGACTACCAAAGCATCTGCGGGGTCTTCCCGTTCAGTCACACAGCCCAGCATTAGACCTTCTGGGAGGTTTGTTGGTAAATCTTTGAGGGAATGCACCGCCATATCAGTATCATGGTTAAGCATCCCCACTTCTAGTTCCTTGGTGAACAGTCCCTTATCCCCAATTTTGGCTAGGGCTACATCTAGGATTTTATCCCCCTGGGTGGACATGGTATGAACTTCAAACTTGATATCAGGAAAGCGCTTTTGTAGTTCTTCCTGAACCCAGTAAGTTTGAACTAGGGCGAGTTGGCTTTTGCGTGAAGCAATGCGAATGGTACGGGTTTGGGCAGATACAGATGTTGTCATCGAAACTCCTTGACTCTGAAACCCCGTCCTGATTAGAACGGTTTAATGTTGAAATTGATGGTCCTCTCCACAGCGCCCTTTTGGGGGAATGTTAACTTAGCCAGTCTTGTCCCGGCTGGTTAGACTTAGTGGCTGACATCAATTGTGCGATCGCTCTCTAAAATAAATATTAGTTCGGTTAGTTGCACTCGATCTAGCCTACCCCATCGGGGACACAATCACAATGGTAATGGGACAATCATGGTTCCCCCTACCTAGAGGGCTGGGGGAGTCGGAGAGGGCGATAATATGAATCGCAGCCCTGCGCTAGTTCCGACCCCACGAGCCAGAAGATTAATCAACCCGCCCTTTCGCGAGAGATTATGATGCACCCAACCCGCTAAAATTGGGTTAATAACTATCACAAAAATAGATTTATGTCTTACTACATTTCACATCGATTTCTTGATAAGGTTTCCGTCCATATTACCAAAAACTTTTTAGATATTCCCCGGATAAAAGTTCCCCTAATTTTAGGAATACACGGACGCAACGGAGAAGGCAAAACCTTCCAATGTGAACTTGTCTTTAAGACCATGGGAATTGAACCCGTGATGATTTCTGGGGGAGAATTAGAAAGTCCTGATGCCGGAGACCCCTCCCGACTGCTACGGCTACGGTATCGGGAAGCGGCCGAACAGGTGCGGGTAAAAGGTCAAATGTGCGCCATTTTTATTAATGATTTTGATGCCGGGGCTGGCAGGTTTGACTCAGGAACTAAATACACGGTTAACACTCAATTAGTTAATGCTACACTAATGAATATTGCCGATAATCCTACTAATGTGCAATTACCCGGAAGTTATGATGAAACCCCATTACATCGGATTCCGATTATTATAACGGGAAATGATTTCTCTACCCTCTACGCCCCTTTAATTCGCGATGGTCGGATGGATAAGTTTTATGGGGAATCTAGCCGGGAGGATCGCATTGCTATTGTGCGGGGAATTTTTGCTGATGATTCACTCTCGGATAGTCAGATTATCAAATTGGTTGATGAGTTTACCGGACAGGCGATTGATTTCTTTAGTGCTATGCGATCGCGTATTTATGACGAACAAATCCGCGAGTTTATCTATCATCAAGGCTTAGATAAAATCTCGCGCCGCCTAGTTGATAGTGTGGAAAAAACCCCCCGAACTTCCTCAGCCTGATTTTAGTCTTCAACACCTGATCGAGTCTGGGCGTGCTATGGTAAAAGAACAGCAGCAAATCCAGAAACTACGCTTGGTGGAAGAATATAACCAATTCCGCACGGTTAATTCTCAGCCAATTAACCGCCATCCTCAACCGATTAATCAACCACACCTTCCCTATAACCCGGTCATCCCTCCCCATGCTTTTGATGATTTAGGACTATCTAATTGGCAGGGAGATAGTAGCAGTTCAACTACTTTTATTGAGGGTAAAACTGTCAGCAGTAAACTGAGTTTAGATGTTTTGGAACAGGTGCAAAAAATCCGGTCAGGGGGTTATCAAATTGGTTTGGAATATGCTGATCAGCGTCACTTTAAGACGGGTTCCTGGAAAAGTTGTGCTATCATTGATGGCGGGTGCGAAACGTTCAGGCATGAAATAGGGTTGCAATACCCGAAATAACCGCCTGGT
>NZ_JARPLC010000191.1:0-6109 GCF_032350395.1 Limnospira sp. PMC 289.06 | reverse complement strand
TATTCAACACTCCGTCCGCGCCTCATTTCCGCCCAACCCTTGACAATTCCCCTCCCCATCAGTTACCCTATTCTTATAGGCCTTACACGGATATACACTTGATTTTTTATTCAACACTCCGTCCGCGCCTCATTTCCGCCCAACCCTTGACAATTCCCCTCCCTATCAGTTATCATGTTCTTGTGGGGGTTACATGGCTATACGCTTGATTTTTTATTCAACATGATGAGCGATCGCCTCATTTCCGCCAACCCTTGACAATTCCCCTCCCCATCAGTTACCCTATTCTTATAGGCTTTACACGGATATACACTTGATTTTTTATTCAACACTCCGTCCGCGCCTCATTTCCGCCCAACCCTTGACAATTCCCCTCCCTATCAGTTATCATGTTCTTGTGGGGGTTACATGGCTATACGCTTGATTTTTTATTCAACATGATGAGCGATCGCCTCTATTCAATAAGATGTCCTAGCAGTTTTGGTAGAAAATACAGCCGGAGGGAAAGGACTCTGAGGAGAACACCGGCTTTCTATTCTAGTGGAATTAGAATTTTATTCTAAATCGGAGGTATAACTATCATTCTGGGCGAACGCATCGGCATCTAGTTCTAATACTTCGATCGCCTTCGTTTTCACTCCGATTCCATATTCTATCAGCAGATCCAGCAGTTTTTCTCCGTTGATTAACGTGATCGGCGGCGCACCCGGGGCGAACGCCACCTCCACCGTCCCCTTGGAAAAATCGCTCGTGGTGATAATCGTACCCCGCACCGCTTGAAACCGATACAAACACCCCCGCAAAGCATCCAAAACCGGCCTTTGAATGTTCCCCTGTTGCCTCTTCACCTGCACCACTTCCCGCACCGAAGTGATCCCCAGTTCAATATCCGCGACCACATCGACCCCCTTATCATTCGTCGGTGATGTCACCTCCACATTTTGATAATTCATCGCCTCCAACAATTGTTTGATCAAATATTCAAACGCCGTCGGAGCCATCGTTGAGAGGATTTCTTGAATGCTTGATCTGACCGAGGCTTTCTGCTCTTTAACCAGGGTCAAAATTTCCTGTACCGTCCCTCCGCCGTCGAGTTCTTCATCGCCTCCCGAATCTTTTAAATAATTCAAACCCGCGTCGGTAATGCTGTAGGTCGTCCCCGTTTTGATCAATAATTCGCGATCGGCCAAATTGTAAAGCCGCCGCCACAGCGTATCTTTGATGGTGCTGTCCGTGCCGAATTGGGAGCAACGCTTGAGATAGTCCGACCAATCGGGTACAAAATCTCCGCGACGACCTCCCCCTTTTTCAGCCACCACACTTAGTAATTTTAATAAGCCTTCCCCCTCGTCAATTTGTTTTTCAACCTCTCCCAAGGGATGGCAGATAAAATCCTGTCCCGCATCAGTTAATAAAACTTTCCCCCCTGAATCTTCTTCCAGCAACTGATAGGTTCGAGATAGGAGCCAGTGTCCGTAAACGTGACGAGGGTTAAGCTGGCGATCGCTTCCCGTCCAAATCGCCTCCGCCAGTTCTCGATTTTCCCCTTCCAAGCGTTCCGATATCCAGCGTTCTGGATTCGTCCAATCTACCGGATTTTGCAGGGTTCCCGACAGACTCATGATCGCCGATCTCAGCCCCGTGATTTGCGCGCGATCGCGTCCGTTCCAAATCGGTAAAATCAATCTCAATTCCGAATAGGTCGGAAAGTGGGAAACTTTGACCCGGGTTTCGTTTCGCGGGTCTAATGTCGCCGAATTAGATTCGGAATCTATCGAGGTTACATCCCATTTTCTCAACCCAAAAACCCCGCGATTGACCCTCACGAAGCGGCTGAGATCCCCCTTCTGTTTGATTTCCACCGCAATGATGGCGTTGAGCGTGGCTTCCGGACTTTTGCCGTTCGTTTGAATTAAATTCCGTGCGATCGCAATTTGAGCAATTTTGCGATAGTGCAGGGGAGAGCCAACATCTTCTAAAACTTGAATGGCAGCATCGGCGAAGGACATAGGAATAGTTAAAAATCAGAAATCATCAATTTTGTCACATCTAAAACAACCCGATTAGGCGAGATCTCCAATTAAAAGGACAACTCGATCCGCAATGGGGAGATGTTGTTGCCCCGTCTCAAGTATAATATGAAAGGGGCACCCACCACCCTTGCCCCCCACTTCAATCATTCCTTAGATCGCCAAATATTCCCAGATGGGATAAAGTATAGATGTTTAGCCTGTTTGTGAAACCTAATGAAAGATACATGGGTCTATCTGAGCCGTACCATAAGCTGCCAACCACAAACAAAAATAAAGCAACCAGTACCGTCGGACGTAGCAAATCCGTTCAACTTGACCAACCACTCACCTTTTCAAGCTGGAGTAACAACACTGTCAGTTTAAATCTTGGTGATAGTGCCGAATATTATCAGTCTTGGGACAATCCCACAGTCATTGTATCAGATGGAGCCTACGGTATTTTAGGCTTTCAAGGTGATACATCCGATCATCTCGATTTGCCCCAATGGTATGAACCCCATATCGCAGCTTGGTCAAAGTTCGCATTGCCCAGTACAACCCTCTGGTTTTGGAATTCCGAAATTGGATGGGCTGTCGTACATCCAATCCTTGAGAAATTTGGTTGGCGCTATGTCAACTGCAATATATGGAATAAGGGAAAAGCTCATATTGCCGGGAATGTCAATACAGAAAAAATCAGACGTTTTCCTGTGGTAACAGAAGTTTGTGTTCAATATGTCAGAGAAGTTAAATTCGATGACTTAACCTTGAAAGAATGGTTACGAAAAGAATGGTTGCGATCGGGTTTACCTTTACGCAAAGCCAATCTGGCCTGTGGTGTGGCAGATGCAGCAACGAGAAAGTATTTCGACCAAGGGCATTTATGGTATTTTCCCCCACCCGATATGTTTGAGAAATTAGTTCGCTATGCCAACCAATATGGGAAACCCGAGGGAAAGCCTTATTTTTCTGTAGATGGCCTACATCCTTTGACCGCTCAAGAATGGGGGAAAATGCGTTCCCAATTTCGATGTCCTCACGGTTTTACCAATGTTTGGCAGCGATCGGCTTTACGGAATAACGAACGAATAAAAACCCCCAACGGTAAAGCCGTCCATTTGAATCAAAAGCCCCTCGACCTCATGCAGCTAATTATTCAAGCTTCCAGTCAGGAACAGGATGTAATTTGGGAACCATTTGGCGGACTGTTTAGTGCATCTTTGGCTGCTAACATACTTAACCGCAAAGCTTTCGCTTGTGAAATTGACGAAACTTATTTCTATTATGGAGTGAAACGATTTAGTCAAGTATTTTATCAATCTTCTCTTCTGTAATTCCCAGATATCTGATCAAGGCAGATTTCATCGACTCATCTCGCCGACTCGACAAAAGTTTTTTCCATTGATAAATTTCCACTCCAAAACATTCAGTTTTATAAACACGCTCCTTAAAACTTTCAATTTCTGGATGCACGATTCTGTCCATTTTGGCAAAGTTCGTGTCCAAACTGCCGAAAAACATCATATTCTCGACTAAACGTAGACTTCATCGTGCATTATTTAGCATGGTATTCACACAAATCAGAATAAACCCATCATAGGATAATCCCAAAATAGGATTTTCCGAATCCGCCCATCATTCATTCTCAGATGTAATAATCCCGCCTTTGAGTCACTCGACTTGACTACCTAAGTGTCAAACTACGGCAAGTTGATTTTTTGTTCAACACTTGCGGCCGCGCCTCATTTCCCCCAACCCTTGACAATTCCCCTCCCTATCAGTTATCATGTTCTTGTGGGGGTTACATGGCTATACGCTTGATTTTTTATTCAACATGATGAGCGATCACCTCTATTAAATACATATCCTGCCAGAGGAAATATGATTCAACAACTTACCATTACAGTTTTGGTAGAAAATACAGCCGGCGGGAAAGGACTCTTAGGAGAACACGGGCTTTCTATTCTAGTGGAAGCCGACACCTACAAACTGTTATTTGATACCGGACAGGGAAACACTCTCAACCACAATGCGCGCCAACTAGGAATCAACCTACATGATATAGATGCGATCGCTCTGAGTCATGGTCACTATGACCATACCGGCGGCTTACCATCAATACTCAAAATAACCCAGAATCCAGTTTTATACCTACATCCAGCCGCCATTACCCCCAAATATAGCCCCAGAGGCGAAATTGGTTCCCCCATTCAAGATGAAAATATCCTCACAACCCATACCAGCAAAATAGTGTGGACAGAAACCCCCACGGAAATCATACCCGGAATGGGACTAACCGGAACCATCCCCCGCCACCATCCCCTCGAAGATACAGGGGGAGACTTTTGGATCGATGCTAACCACCAGACCATAGACACTCTACCTGATGATCAGGCTCTATTTATCCAAACCCCTCCAGGATTAGTTGTAATCTTAGGTTGCGCCCATTCTGGAACTATTAACACCCTAGACTATATTGCCCAAATCTGCCCACAGGATAAAATTTATGCCGTCATAGGAGGTATGCACCTGTTAAAGGCTAACCCAGAGCGCCTCGAAGCTACCGCCGCCCAATTAAAGCATTATCAAGTCCAACTACTAGGCGCTAATCACTGTACAGGCATTAATGCGATCGCCCATCTTTGGCATCATCTTGGATGTAGCATTGATGTTCGCGTAGGAACCCGCCTGCAATTCGGAACCAACACCCCATAACCTCCCACGCCGAAAAATTGATTTTTTATTCAACAATCTCGGCCGCGCCTCATTTCCCGCCAACCCTTGACAATTCCCCTCCCTATCAGTTATCATATTCTTGTGGGGGTTGCATGGCTATACGCTTGATTTTTTATTCAACAATCTCGGCCGCGCCTCATTTCCCCCAACCGTTGACAATTACCCTCCCCATCAGTTACCATATTCTTGTGGGGGTTACATGGCTATATGCTTGATTTTTTATTCAACATAATGAGCGATCGCCTCTATTCAGGGGATGATCAACAACTTTTGAGCGGGAATTTTTCATTCTCCCCCTAACAACCAAAAACCCGTATAAGTTACCCCAGAATCATCAGGTTGAACCAAGAGAAAATGTAATCCCTTAGCCAAGCGTTTACGAGTCTCAAACATCCGCGCCGCCTGAGCCACATCATCATCATCAAAAGTAGCAACTACCCAACGATCGCTCAATCCCGCCTCTAAAATCAAGCCATCAGGCTGTCCGGGGATATAATTAAAACCGACAGGTTTAACCGACTGTAACCATCTAGCCAAGCCCATAGACTGGCGACCGCCATCAATAACCACCCCAGAAATAGCAACAGTAGAAGCCAGACCCAAATTCAGGGGTAGTAAAATTGATGGCATATCCAAAATAGGAATAGGGCGATCGCCAAAGACCTCCTGAAGGTCTCCCGCTGGAAGAGTCGCAAACCGCCAGCGATCGCCCCAGAGATTTTCCGGTAGAGGTAAAGGGGGTAATTTATCAATAGCCAAAGGATCATAATTCTGGCCAGTATAACCCGTCATTTGGGGATAAATTAACATCATCTCAGCCAGCAATTTTTTTAAACCCAGCGTCCGACGAGTCGCCTGGACAGTCACCCCCAACTGTTTACCCACCACCTCAAAGAGACTCAAACAAGCAGGTCGAAACACCTGAATAATATCAGGTTGATCAGTCACAAACATCTCTTTTAACTGGTTAAGTAACCAAGTCGAGTTAGCCTCCGACTGAGGACAAGTCGCCACCAATAGGCGATCGCCTAATTGATCACAGACTAACAGTTCCCACAAAGGCTGTCCCCTCTCATCCTCAAGAGGACGGCGATAAAAATCAGCTTGCCATATTCGCATAACAAATCAAGCCATTAGTGAATCATTTAATAAATCTTAAAGTCAAAGGATAGCGATATCTGATACCCTCATTAGCTTTGCTGGCCGCCACAATAGTAAAAATTAAATCAAACAACAACACCGCAAATAGCAGAGGAATCCCAAGTGAACTACCCCACCCTGCCGCCCTAGAGGATGGGGCTTCCTAATTCAACGGGAACTGCATCTAACAAAACCGATGTTTTGCCAGGTTGTCTTACACT
>NZ_JARPLC010000190.1:0-6156 GCF_032350395.1 Limnospira sp. PMC 289.06 | reverse complement strand
TATTGACAGAATTATTTTCCTATGCTAGGACTAGATTGTGAGTAATATCTGAGTAATTAGGTACGACTATCGGGTTGAGTGTTTCCCGGCTATCGCCGTTAGGATAAGGGTTTAAAGGCAACGGGACTGGCCGGACTCGAACCGGCGACCTAGCGCTTCAGATTTGTGTGAGTTTCCCCACTCTCTGGACTATCCCTTCACCATAAGCACTCATAGAATGCTCTTAGGTGGTGGCCGTTATGTTCAAGAAGTCGTTTAATCCAACTCCCAAAACCAGTCTCTGCACCTTCTCCAACCGTAGGGGTTAGAGCTTGGCTCAAGATTACCTTATTCATGGTTCACATAAACTTAGGCTTCCTTGAGTTTGACCACATTCACACAAGGGGTTTCCCCACATGGTGCCCGATTCTTCAGGAGGCGCTTGCTCTATCCATCTGAGCCACAGCCCCAGTCATTTACTCTATGGTAACAGATTCTCGTGCTTATATGTTGATTTTTTAGACAATTTTAAAAAATTTGCCCGCCAAGTTAGCCCCAAGGGGTTGACAAAAGCCGGGGATTTCTGGTATGATATTGACATACTCTTAAATAATTTGATATTTGCCAAAACAAAAAAGCTGTCAATATTCCCATTATTTTACAATAGTAGCATGAGTCAAGCAAAAAAGCTACCCCCTCCCCAAAAAAATGATTTTTTTTAACATTGCTTAATTTTTTGTTACAAAACTTAACATAACTATCAATGAACCCAGGTTTCATCCCAGGGACCGCCTCCAGTTTCCAGACCACAGAGGGAACTATGGGCTTCCAGAATTAAGCGTCGCTGTTGTCGGAGTTGTAGGGTTACTTCACCTTTCATAGTATCGCGACAGCAGAATTGCAAGCCATGATGAGTAGGGGCGCGTAGAGGAGTACCGGGGTAGGTAGTGGTAGCCTGGAGGGAAACTTGAAACTGTCCGTTGTCAGCTTGAATGTGCCAATCTCCCCAGGGTGCAATTTGCCAGTGAACTTGAGCATTCCAGGGGACAAACTCATAAAATTGACCGCGATAGTGAATACCGACCATAGCGACGGACTCGATCCACCACAATACCGATCGCTTTCCGCCGCCTGCTGTGAGAGCCAAATCAGGAATATGGTCAAAACAGTTGCAGTTAACCCAAAACCACTTTCGAGGAAATGCGCCGCCCCAGTTTTTCTCACCGTAAGCGGGGGCGTTAGTAAACTGATAGAGTGTGCCATTCCAGTCAATCGAGCCCGTAGCCCAACCGTGAGCCATTAATATTTGCCATCCCGGTTCAAAAATAGGCAGAAATGATAGCCAGCCGGCGGTTGACTGTTGTTTTCCCCACCCATAAACGGGAGTGATAGTATATTCCCAACTACAGTTACGGGTTCCATCTTTAAGGCTACCTTGATGGTGGGTATCAGTTCCCTGATATCCTTGATGAATATGGCGATCGAATAGTTGAGAGTCGAGATATCCAGGGGCAGATTTTAGGTCAGTGTCTCCCCAATGACCTAGGGCTAGGGTGTCGGTAGATGCCCAGAATTTATTGACATCAGGGAAAGTCCGACAGAGGTACTGGTCATCTGGTCCTAAAATTTGGGCGGCACCGCCACTGTGAGGTTGTCCGCCGCTGGGGTCTTCAATGGAGTACATGAAGGCGAAGGTTTGACGGGGTTCGGGGAGAGTGACACGATAATACCAGCCCTCAAAAAAACGGCGATCGCCGCCTTCCCAGTGATAACCATTGTGGGGGGTAGATAGAGTAATGGGTTTGAAATCAAACATGGCAATCATGAAAACTCCTGTCTGGAGATTAGCGTTGGTGGCGGCTATGCACCGAAACCGTAGCCTTTCCTATTCCCGTTATTTACAGTTAGCGACGGTTCGCCTGGACGGACGACCGGCTAATCGGACGGTAGTATTTAGGGGGTTTATGACTAAGGGCGATCGCCTGAAATTTGTGACAGACCAACGTAGCCAAAAGGTGATAGAAATTGCCCAAAATCCTTGGGGTGAGGCTTGCTGGTATTTTCCCAAAACCAGGGAACAGTTCCGTATCTCTGGTCAGTTAACCATAGTAGAGTATACAGAGCATCTATGTTATCAGAGTTGGCAAGAGTTATCAGAGGCAGCCAAAAGTCAATTTTTCTGGCCAGACCCTGGTGAAAAGCGATCGCCAAACGCTAATTTTGACCCTCCCGACCCCATTTCCCAACAGCCACCCCCCAACTTTTCAGTTTTGCTGCTAACACCGGAGCGGGTGGATCATTTACAATTGCGTGGTGAGCCCCAGAATCGGACCATTTATGAGATTCAAGGTCATGGCACGAGTAAGGGGAGGGCGGTCAATCCTTAAATACCAGAACCGTCTAAAAATTCTTGGATGGCTCTATTTTTAATCCGACAGCTTAGGTTATTACCTTCTTGGGTAGTTAAGGTTTGATATTGTCCTTTAGAGGTTGAGGAACCTGCTGCTACAGGGATTTGTTCAACCATGAGTACCCTTTCCTGCTGTAAGGATTCCATTTGCTGTTCGAGGGTTTCAATGCGATCTAGCAGAGTCCGAATCACTACGGCTTCCGAGTCAGGTAAACTACCATGTTCAAGGGGGTTAACTTTGACACCGGAGCGGTAAAGAATGCGACCGGGAACCCCTACTACTGTGCAGTTAGAGGGAACATCGCGCAAGACTACGGAACCCGCACCAATGCGGACATTATTACCAATTTGGAGATTACCGAGAACTTTGGCTCCGGCTCCGACGACTACATTTTCCCCTAGGGTGGGGTGACGTTTACCGCTTTCTTTACCTGTACCGCCGAGGGTTACGCCTTGGTAAATTAAGCAGAAGTCTCCGACAATGGCTGTTTCTCCAATGACTACACCCATACCATGATCTATGAACACGCCTTGACCTATGGTAGCCCCGGGGTGGATTTCAATGCCGGTAATAAATCGGGACAGGTGAGATATCAGACGGGGAATTAGGGGTAAACCGATACAGTACAACCAGTGAGCGAGACGGTGAAATAGCAACGCTTGCAGACCGGGGTAGCAGAACATGACTTCTAGCCAGTTCCGAGCGGCGGGGTCGCGATCGAAGATAATGCGAAAGTCGGCTCGAAGGGTCTTTAGCACAATCAATAACCAGTTTCTGTTAAACAAATTACTTATCTATGTTAACGGATCGGGAACTAATACAAAAGTGCAAATATCAGGATATGCTCAATTTTACCAGGGCTTTATAATTTCACTGAGGGACAGAGGCAGTAGTATAGGTTCATTATTGCCTCAAAAGCCCAATGGTCGGGGGATACATCAGAAAAGGGAATTGGTAATAGGTCAAAGTTTTTGCTAGAACAAGCGTTCCTTAATGTCGCTTGGTCAATTTGGGCGATCGCTTTTGGTTGGTTCACTACAACGGGATTAACTGGACTGAGGGACTCACGGCTGTTGTCGGTGGTTTCGGTGGTTTGGGCGGAAACGGGGGCGATCGCAGTTATTATCAATAAGCTGAGGGGGATTAGCTCTTGTGCTTTCATCTGAAAATTTAAGCTGTCAGTTATGGGGCTATCTTCTCAAGTATAGCTGTTTTGATTCGGTTTATGGGGTGGTGAGTCTGCTTTCTGGTATGTTTAAGGATATGGTAGCTATAGCCGCCTGCATAGAAGAGGTTGACTAATAGGATTAGAGTTTGACCTAGGGGCGATCGCACTTGGGAAAATACTGTATAGCTTGCCCATAATACTAACAGCAATTCTATCAGGGACACTAGGGAGCCATAATGTCGGGGATCCCAGTAAGAAATAGGACTGATAAAACGGTAGTTACTGAAGGGGAAAAAATGGCGATGGGCATCATCGTTATGGACTGGCAAATCTAATAAGTTATGCCCAATTAGACTTAGGCAAAAAACTTGAGGTATATAACCTCCGACTTTAAAGGCGATCGCCAATCCTAAAATCCCCAGCGGTATAGAATGGAAAATGGCAACAATTTTGCTTATAGCTGGTGAGTGATAAGCCTCCGACCAGATTTGAGATTCTGGCATTTTGGCGATAAATTTTGCACAACCGTAGAATATAAAGATGGGAATATCTGGTAAAATACCTCCTAAAACAATGAATAAATTAGCATCGGGGTGGCTGGAATTTGCCAATAAAGCCAGATTTATAATTCCGTGACTGGGGGTATTCATAACCAAAATTAATTTGAGGTAATCAGAGTCAGGCGACCATTTTGAACATAATCAAAAATGCGATTAATTTGATGGCGTTCTAAATCAGTAATCTGAGTATCGGACAATATGAGTGACATTAATCCCAGATATTGCACATAGGTCAGTTTCCCGGAAGTTAAGATTTGATTAATTAGTTGAGTAGGGGTTGTGGTTGAGTTTTGCTGATTATTCCAAGGCATAGTTTGGGCTGATTTACGGTTTCATTAGGAATGGATAATCATCTAGTATGGCATGATCAATCCTACCCTAGGGGCGGGTTATCCTGTCAATCATTAATTCCCGCGATGTTTGTGGGTAAGGTTGGGGGAGGAAATAAGTATAATTAACTATTGATCTTGGGTATGAGGTATCAAACCCATAATTGAGAATGAAGTTTGAGTTTTGTAAAGTTATGTTAAGGTGTGTTGCAATACGTCACAAGTCTGAACAGAAACCTCCCCCTAGGCTGAAAGTTCGTGTTAGGATTTTGGCTTAGTAACTGACGAGATAAATTTTTGGGAGAAGACCTTTGACTCTACGGGTTGCTGTTGTCGGATCTGGTCCTGCGGGTTCATCCGCAGCCGAAACGCTAGTAAAAGCTGGAATTGAAACCTATTTATTCGAGCGCAAACTGGATAACGCCAAACCCTGTGGTGGTGCTATTCCTCTGTGTATGGTAAGTGAATTCGACCTGCCACCCGAAATCATTGATCGGCGGGTTAGAAAAATGAAAATGATTTCCCCCTCTAACCGTGAGGTGGATATCAATTTAGAAAATGAAAACGAATATATCGGAATGTGTCGTCGGGAGGTCCTCGACGGTTTCATGCGTGACCGTGCCGCGTCCTTGGGTGCTAACCTAATCAACGGTACTGTTCACAAGTTAGAAATCCCCGCCAGCAGTGGCGAACCTTACACGATCCACTACAATGACCATTCTAGTGGTGATGCGGTAGGAACTGCCAAAACCCTGAAAGTAGATCTCGTCATTGGTGCTGATGGGGCTAACTCCCGTGTAGCGAAGGCTATTGACGCTGGGGATTATAATTATGCGATCGCCTTCCAAGAGCGGATTCGCATCCCGGCTGATAAAATGGCTTATTACGAAGATCGGGCGGAAATGTATGTAGGGAATGATGTTTCCCCGGACTTTTACGCCTGGGTGTTCCCGAAATATGATCACGTGGCGGTGGGAACCGGAACCATGAAGGTTAACCAAGCGATGATCAAAAAGCTGCAAGCCGGAATCCGCGCCCGTGCAGCCCATCGGATTGAAGGTGGTAAAATCATTAAAGTAGAAGCTCACCCGATTCCAGAACATCCCCGTCCCCGTCGGGTTGTGGGTAGGGTAGCCCTAGTGGGAGATGCAGCCGGAACGGTAACTAAGTCTTCTGGTGAAGGTATCTACTTTGCGGCTAAGTCTGGTCGTATGTGTGCTGAAACGATTGTGGAAACTTCCAACGCGGGTCAGCGTATCCCCACTGAAGATGATTTGAAACTGTATCTGAAACGCTGGGATAAACAGTATGGCATGACCTACTTAGTGCTGGATGTCCTGCAACGGGTATTCTACCGTTCTGATGCAAGTCGGGAAGCGTTTGTAGAAATGTGTTCTGATCTCGATGTACAACGGATGACGTTTGACAGCTATCTGTATAAGACAGTTGTTCCGGCTAACCCGTTAGTACAAATGAAGATCACAGCCAAAACTCTGGGTAGTCTGCTACGGGGTCACGCCCTAGCGCCCTAGTTTAACCAGAAAGTTAGCGCCCCGCTCTCAAGAGACGGGGCTCTCTTTTAGTTAAATAACTGACCGCCTATGGTGTTGTAAGTAAGGGCGGGTTATAAAGATTCTGGACTTATATCAAAGGCGATCGCAGAACCCGCCCCTACATATTACATATCTGACCGCCTATGGTGTTGTAAG
>NZ_JARPLC010000189.1:0-6162 GCF_032350395.1 Limnospira sp. PMC 289.06 | reverse complement strand
TTCACCTGTCAACTTCCCAACTCTCCAACTCCCACCTGTCAACTCTCGGACTTCCCCCACCTGTCACCTCCCACCTGTCAACTCTCGGACTTCCCCCACCTGTCACCTGTCAACTCTCGGACTTCCCCCGACCTTCCACCTGTCAACTCCACCATCTCCCCTTGACACCTACCGCCGCATCTGCTAAAATAGATTTTTTTACATTGCTATACGCTTGATTTTTTATTCAACCCTCCCCCCAGAAAGCGATCGCCACCTCTCCCCAGCTCCCCTTGACATCCACCGCCACATCTGCTACTATTTAACGATGGAGCAAATATGGCTATACACTTGATTATTTATTCAACACTGGTTCAGAAAGCGATCGCCCCAGAAAGCCATAAAATCCTTAAACCAAAGCCCAAATTAAGATATGATGGGAAAACAGTGCAAATTGCATAACCCAATCAAAAACAGATTCCCCAGGGAGTAATAAAACAATGGTAACTCTGAAAATCATCGTTAACATCGTTGTCCTCTTCTTCGTAGGCTTATTTATCTTTGGATTCTTATCCAATGACCCCTCACGAAACCCCAAACGTCGGGACTTAGAGTAATCCGGCGGAATTCCCAAGCCAAAACCTGATCTAGGGGGGTAAATGGGGTGATCAGTTATCATGTATAACCAATAACTCCATTTACCCTAGTATCACCGATTTAGGATAAGTTTGACTAGACATAATATGTGGTTAATTGTTATCTAAAAAACTGCCTATAATTACCCTATATATTGGAATTTTTCCCTAACTAAACTACCAATATAAATAGCTAAAATTCGCTAGGATTAACTCCTTTTAATTGGCTAGGGAGAAGTTAATAACCATGCGATCACACCTACTCCGATATATGATTTAAAAGGCAGATTCTATCAAGGTATAAGCTCATATATCAGATCGATAGATTCGCCAAAGCAGCCGGGGTGTCCAAACAAACCCTATATAGTCATTTTTCCGACAAAGATGGGTTGTTTACCGCCCTAGTCAAAAGGATAGCCTCAGAAAAACTCCGAGAGGTCGCCACCCCTATCAGGGAAACCAGAGTTAGTGTTACGAGACTTAGCCACGCGAATACTAATGGAAAATATAAGCGATCGCGAATATCTTGGCTTGATCCGGTTAATCGTCTCCGAGTCAGGAAAACGCCCAGACCTAGCCCAAGTATTTTTAACAGCCCTAGTCAAGCCCGCCATAGAAACCCTGACAGAGTATTTAAAAACCTGCCAAGAATTGACCATCACCGACCCCGAAGCCACAGCCAGAATCTTCGTAGGTTCCCCAATTCATTATATGGTAGTCCAAGAGATTTTGCAAGGCAAAGATTCCCTACCCATGACAGCCGATCGCCTAATCGATAATTTAGTAGAATTAATTATCCATCAAAAAGCCCTACCATAAATAATCATCATTAAATCCAATCATGTCGCCATCCCCCAGTTATCGCCCCCCATTTTTCCTCAAAAACGGGTTAATAATGACCCTTTATACAGCATTGCAAATTAGCAAAACTTGGCAAAATCACACCCACGAATCACCACCCCCTTATCAACAAAAAATATTCACCGGGGCGGGAGGTGTCCCCATCTTTGGTATTTATGCAATTCCCCCCAATCCTAAAGGCACAATAATTGCCACTTATGGCATTGTAGGAGACTTAGAAAATCAGTGGTTTTTAAAAATACTAGGTCGCCAAGCCTTCGCCCGTGGTTATGCTGTAGTATTATTCGACTGGCGCGCCCATGGAAAAACCGGGAAACTCTCACCCACCCTGCAATCTGACGGCTTATATGAAGGAGAAGACTTTGTAGAAATTGCTAACCAGTCACTCGCCCTAGGTTGTCCAGCCCCCCTAAGGTTATTAGGTTTTTCCTTGGGGGGTCAATTAGCCTTATGGGGGTTAAAAGCCGCCCAAAGTTCCAGTAATTTAGACATAGCTGGTGCCGCCGTAATGTGTCCTAGTTTAGACTCCAATAGATCCCTAACCTATTTAGAAAATCATCCCGTCGGGAAGTATTTAGAAAAAGCCATTACCCGCCAACTGCAAATACTCGCCCATCAACTCAATCAAAATCACCCCAATATTTTCAATCCCGAAGCCATAGCTAGAGTTAACTCAATTCGCAGTTTTGATCACGAATTAGTCATTGAAAAACTAGGATTTGCCACAGTAGAAGACTATTTTACTGCCAGTAGTGGCTTACAAATTTTACCCCAATTACACAAACCAACCCTAATTTTATATGCCCAAGATGATCCCCTATTTGACCCAAGCATTATCCCTGATTTAAAAGCGATCGCTAAACAGAATAAAGCGATCGACCTATGGCTAACCCCATCAGGAGGGCACGTCTGCCATATTAGCAGTAAATCCTGTCAAAAACAATGGGGCGATCGTGACCCTTGGTGGGCATGGAATCGCATTTTAAACTGGTTTGATACCCATGTTTAATGATTATAAACCCATAGCCGCCTCGCGTCAGAACCCCCAAATAACAATCATTAGCTGACCTACCTCGTCACCAACCCATGGGCCACACCTTAATACTATTATCAAAACTGCCACTAACTAAAGTTGTCTCAACCGGGTTAAAAACCACATTCACCCAGTGTTGATGACCTTTCATGGTCCCCGTTAAGCCCCCTGGCTCGATTGGCCATAACTTAATAGTACCATCAAAATCCCCACTAGCCAGAGTTTGACCATCAGGACTAAAAGACAGAGATTGAATTTTATCACCATGGCCCGTCAAAGTTTGCAGAGGGAGACTCGTAAAATATTCCAACTCCAGGCGATTTAAATCCCATAGGCGGACAGTACGATCCCAACTTCCCGTAGCCAGAGTTTGACCATCAGGACTAACAGCCAAAGACCAGATAGCTTGAGGATGAGCCGCTAAACTCCGCCGCAATTGACCAGTTTCCCGATCCCATAATTCCAGCAAACCATTACTGCTACCACTGATTAACATTTCACCATTAGCACTAAAAACGATCGCCTGTATCTGTTCCCCGTAACCCCGTAAAGTTCTTTCCTCAAAGCCGGTGTCAACATTCCACAAGCGAATCGACCCATCACCTCCCGCACTAGCCAAACTAGCACCATCAGGACTAAAAGCCAAAGCATGAACCCAACTCCGATGACCAGGTAACACCCGCACCAGACGACTATTCCACAAGTCCCAAATCCGAATAGTGCCATCACCCCCAGCACTCGCCAAAAATCGACCTTCAGGAGCGATCGCTATTGTACCAACCGGTTGGTTATGACCAGATAAAGTATTAACTACAGTCCCCGTATCAATATCCACCAAGTTAATCGAGCCATCAGTCTGACCACTAGCTACCAATTGACCATCGGGAGTAATAGCAAGCGACCAAATAGGCCCATCACCCGATCGCAAAGTCCGCACCCCAGAAGATTGTCTGTTCTGATAACCGCGACGATAATTATTAGGTCTGTTTCTGTTATAGTTAGGGCGAACCTCCGGCATCCTTCTCACCGGAATTTCAGGGCGACTCGGGGTTTCGGGAACTCGAGTCGGCAATCGCGAAGCCAAAATCAGAGACAGTATTGTCAGCGCAATTCCACCCCAGGCTGTCAGAATCCACTGTTGGTCAGAACTTTCTGCAAACGCCCCAGCCGTTGGTCCCCGTTTTAAAGCAGCGATCGCCTCCGATGCCGACTGATAACGGCGGGCAGGATTTCGCTCTACCAACTTATCTAAAATCCTTCCCAAGCGACGGCTAACAGGGCGTTTAATGTAGTCTCGCCACACCCAAGTATTTGATTTAACATCAAACAACTCAAAAGGCGAAACATCCGTCATTAAGTGCAGACAAGTCACCCCCAAACTGTAAAGATCATTTCTCCCATCAAAATGTCCTTGAGTTTGTTCCGGGGCCACATATTCCGCCGCCCCCATCATCCGTTCACCAGGGTATTGTTCAACCTCCACCAGAGGAATAGCCGACCCAAAATCCACCAGAGACAAACGATTACCCCCAGAACCATCATATTGAGGGGAACGAACAATATTTTCCGGCTTAATATCCCCATGCACAATACCATTGTCATGGACAACCTCTAGCACCGGAAGAACAGACGTAAGTAGCTCCCAAATCTGGATTTCTCCAAATACTCCATCACTAGCCAATTCGTCCGCCAAATTGCGCCCGCGAATATACTCATGAACAAAATACTTAGAGCCATTCTCTTCAAAACTCGCCCAAAGTTCTGGAATCAAAGCATTGTGACCAATTCTCTCCAACTCCCGCGCTCTGCACCTCAAATCCACTTCTATAGGCTTATAGCAATCAATTTCACCGGTTCGAGAATCAATATTTTCCGGTGAACCTATAAATTGCTTAATCGTACACTGAGGCTTAGACGGCTTATCTTCATCCACAGCCAAAAAAGTCCGACTGTTAGCACTTTCTCCTAAAATTCTCACCATCCGATAGCGGTCTTTCAGGTGCAAACTAGCTCCACAACTCTTACAAGTCTTTTGACCAGGAGAATTCTGCGGGTGCTGACACTGGGGATTCATGCAGTAACTCATAACCAGGCATTGTTTCGGTGTATTCTAATTATATGATATGCTTTTCACGCCTGGGTAGCCACAGAGCGTAACATAAAAACCATTGTAATCAAACGCAAAACCCTAATATGTCGCTAATTCGCATATCTCCCGACTGGCAACTACCCGAAAAACTGATTACCTCAGAATCAGCCTTTGTCAACCGCCGTAAATTTATCAAACAAGTAGTCGGCGCCGGACTGGCCGCCTCTATTTTACCCCTACAGGGATGCGATCGCACCTCTGCCAGCTTCCATACTACCCAAACTCCCTATCCCAACCTACCCCAAAACCCTAACTTTACCAACCTCCCATCAGCCACTACCCCCGAAGACCTTGCTACCCGTTATAACAACTACTACGAATTTGGCGGGTCTAAATCTATTTGGGAAGCCGCCCAAAACCTCCCTACCGATAACTGGCGAGTAGAAGTCTCAGGACTCGTCAAAAATCCCCGCACCTACGATATCGACGATTTACACAAAAAATTCCCCCTCCAAGAAAGAATCTATCGATTTCGCTGTGTCGAAGCCTGGGCGATGGTAGTTCCCTGGGTCGGTTTTCCCATGCGTCTACTCATGGCCGACGTTGAACCCACCAGCGCCGCCAAATTTGTCCGCTTCACTTCCTTTTATGACCCCAAAATCACCAAAGGTCCTGGTTTCTGGGCTACTAATTATCCCTGGCCCTATACCGAAGCATTAACCATTCAGGAAATGGCTAATGAATTGGCATTTTTGGCCACCGGAATTTATGGTAAAACTCTCCCCAAACAAAATGGCGCACCTTTACGCATGGTTCTACCTTGGAAATACGGCTTTAAAGGCGCTAAATCTATTGTAAAAATCGAATTTTTAGACCACCAACCTCCCACATTTTGGAATACCTTAGTCCCTAACGAATATGGCTTTGTCGCTAATGTTAACCCTAACAAACCTCATCCCCGTTGGTCTCAAGCTACCGAACGCATTGTTGGTAATGGTCCGAGTTTCTCCTGGGACACTCAACCCACATTAATTTATAACGGCTATGGAGAATATGTAGCCCATTTGTACACCTGAAAAGTTCACCAGCCAGCTAACCCACACTCTCTTTAGCAGACTAAGTGCCTTGCGCCCCTACCTTATTTTAGTCACGACACCTACCCCACCGAATGCGTAGCTAGTTCCCCCCCTCTGTCCTCAGCAGTTAAACAAGTCGTGAAGATCCTTAACTAGCGTCCTTCTCATCTAACCTGTATCGAGACTCATTCCCCAATTTCCCTTGCTTCACCCCCGAGAGCGTCAATTGCTCAACCTCCTGGGAAATAATCATGATATTCCCATTTATGTTAAGTTTTGTAACAAATTTTAATTAATGTTAAAAATTAGCCCGATTCGAGGCAGGGGACTTGACTTTTGCCTGGGCTTCATGGTATATTTTAAATAATCGATATATATGCTTTTTTTCGTAGATGAATATATTTCCATTATTTAAGTTATGGTCGAAAGGGAATTCACCTTCCCCAACTCCAATACAAAACCGTGCTTGATACTTTCACATCACACGGC
>NZ_JARPLC010000188.1:0-6506 GCF_032350395.1 Limnospira sp. PMC 289.06 | reverse complement strand
GTGCGGAGTGTTCTTTCATGGACTCCAAGGATTTGGGCCGCTTCCTTGGGTTTGACATATCTGGCAATAGGTTTATCCTCAACTCTTCTCGCTTATTATACCATATTGCCCTAAAATGTTAACCTAATTTGAGATTAAATCATGCTCTTCCGAGTCAAGAGAAGGCCACTTATGGGAAAAAGCTTCTGCGAGTTGACTTTCTAGCTTCAGGGAATGGCCGTCCGCTGTACCAATATAGTTTTCTACTAGGGTAAGTAACTCCCCCTTGCTAAACGGTTTGGTCAGATAATTGGTCGCTCTCACCATTCGGGCTTTGAGGCGATCGATAAATCCATCAATGCCTGTTAGCATGATAATCGGAGTTTCCCGAAAAGCACTAGAACTTCGCAACATCGCGCAAATTTCATATCCATTTAGTTCCGGCATGGCGATATCGCATAAAATCAGATCTGGTTTCAGTTGGAAAACTTGACTTAATGCCTTCAGGGGATGACCTATAGCCGTCGCCTCGTAGCCATGCTGGGTTAAGATTAACTCCACTGTCTCCCGAATTACGCGATCATCATCAATACAGACAATGCGGGGAATCTTACTCTCGAACTGAGAACGGGGGTACGGACTTGGTTCGGTCGGGGGAAAGCGCAGTTGCACAAAACCCTGTTGTACAAAAGGATAGATCGCCTTGGTGACTGCGACAATATCTCGGTTCAAATAACGGGAAATTTGCCGGAAAGTGGTTTTTCCGTCCGCCCAACGGGTTAAAGTTTCAAAGACATTGGGACGCACTACTTGTCTAAGTTTGTCTGGGTCTAAAATGAGGGGGCACTGACTGGGGGATTGGATATGGGGGTGAAAAGTTTTCCACTCCTGCACCTGTTTCATAATTTTAGGTAACACCGTGTTGATTTGTAAAGTCATTAATTGCGGTGCTAGGGGTGAACCCATTTCAAAGTTAAAAGCCCCGTGGTGAAGGCTGAGAAGGTCGAATAGAGTTTCGGAAATCATCCCATGGAGAATGCTGCGCCCCTGGGTGGGGGTAATCGCGTTTTGTTCTAGTAGCACCCACAAATAGCCGTATTCGGGCGCGTTAACTGCCGTAATTGACGGCACTTCTAACTCATTGAGGACTTCTGTTAACTTGTAGCGGTGCAGGTAGTCCCGCAGTCTTTTCAGGCTACCCTCGCTTTCCCCAGCATAGACAATTCTACCGTTGGAGCAAAAAACTAGCCAGCAGTTACCCTTAAAGCGATCGCTATATTTTTCCGAAACTACCGAGGCGGCGGGGCTATAGGCTTCCACCATTAACTGACCTGTGCGTTGACCGACTTCGACCAACTGCAATATACTGCGGATATCGATTTCATTTAAAGAGCCTTGCATGAAGCCGCTTGGCCTCCCGACGATCGCTTAAATTTTTTAATGTCCTCATACAACTCAATAATAATGGGATTGAGGAGGGTAAGGGCAACATTACTGTCTACGCTCTCGTTAGGATAGCATAAATAGTGAATTAACTCAATCCATCGTGGTGGATAATGTATAATGGACAATTGATAATGGTGGACGCGGGTTCTCCTAGGGCTTCACCTCCTCCCTCTGGGTAATACCCCATCACTTGCCCCCGGCAATCATGAAGAATTGTTAATTATTAATTATTAATTATTCCATTGAGAATGGTGGACGCGGGTTCTCCTAGGACCGCACTTGCCCCCGGCAATCATGAAGAATTGTTAATTATTAATTATTAATTGCTTATGGCTACTCTGAATCTGAAACCTTCCCACAAAGCAGTAAAGTCCTATTACCAAACATTACAAAACTTTACTAAATTCGGAGCCGCCAATGAAGGGGCGGTTAAGGTGGCTTTTGCCGATTTATTAACTTCCTGTTGTCAGCAGTTTAATTGGCTGTTGGTACAGGAAAATAGCCTGAAGTTAACGGAGAAAAAACGCATCCAAGTTGATGGGTTATTGGTGAGAGATGATACCCTCAAACATGGGATTTGGGAAGCTAAAGACACCGCCGACGACCTCCCCAAGGAAGTACAAAAGAAATTTGCCAAAGGCTACCCCAAAGATAACATTATTTTTCAGTCTCCTGAGCGGGTGATTATTTGGCAAGGGGGAAAACAAGTCTATGACCAGGATATCACCAAACCAGAAGCACTGGTCGAAAGTCTCAAGCTGTTTTTTGAATATCGACCACCACAGATAGAAAATTGGGAGAAAGCAGCGGCGGAATTTGGGGATAAAGTGCGCGGCTTGGGGGAAAAACTGGTTGATTTAATCGAGAGTGAACGCCAAACTAATCCCAAGTTTATTGATGCTTTTGAAGGGTTTATTAACCTGTGCCGTCAGTCGATTAATCCTAATATTTCTGATGCGGCTGTGGAAGAGATGCTGATTCAGCATTTACTCACGGAAAGGATTTTTCGACAGATTTTTAATAACCCCGATTTTACCCGGCGCAATATTATCGCGGTGGAAATTGAGAAGGTGATTGAGACTTTAACCTCCAAGTCCTTTAGTCGGGCTCATTTTCTGGGAGATGTTGATTATTTTTATCGCGCCTTGGAAGAGGCGGCGGCGACTATTACTGAGTATAGCGAAAAACAGCATTTTTTAAACACGGTTTATGAAAGGTTTTTCCAAGGCTTTGCGCTCAAGGTCGCGGATACCCATGGGATTGTTTACACGCCTCAGAGTATTGTGGATTTTATGGTGAAAAGTGTGGATGAGATTCTCCGCACCGAGTTTAATAAATCTCTGAGTGATAAAGGGGTGCATATTCTTGACCCGTTTGTGGGGACGGGTAACTTTATTATGCGGATAATGCGGGAGATTAGAAAAACTGCGTTATCCCATAAGTATCAGCAGGAGTTACACTGTAATGAGGTGATGCTATTACCCTATTATATCGCTTCGATGAATATTGAGCATGAATATTTGACGGCAACCGGACAATATCAGCCTTTTGACGGGATTTGTTTGGTGGATACTTTCTCGGTTCAAGAATCATTACAACTGGATTTATTCACTCCCGAAAATACCCAACGAGTCAAGCAGCAGCAAAGTTCCCCCATTTTTGTGGTAATTGGCAACCCCCCCTATAATGCAGGACAGCAAAATGAAAATGACAATAACAAAAACCGCAAATATAGCGAAAGGGGAGGGGTCGATAAACGGGTGGCGGAAACTTATGCGAAAGACTCGAAAGCGACTAATAAAAATTCTCTATATGACCCCTACGTTAAGGCGTTTCGCTGGGCGGCTGATAGAATTGAAGATGAGGGAATTGTGGCATTTGTCAGCAATAACAGCTTTATTGATGGCATTGCTTTTGATGGAATGCGGCAGCATTTAGCCCAAGATTTTGATGCAATTTATGTTTTAGACTTGGGAGGTAATATCAGAAAGAATACTAGCAATCAAGCGATTTATAATGTTTTTGATATCAAAGTAGGGGTGAGTATTAACCTGTTGATTAAAAGGAAGGAAGGTAACAAATCTCAAGGTCAGATTTACTATGCAGCCGTGGGTGAATTTTTGCGAAAAGAGGAAAAATACGCCTATTTACAAAAATCTCAGCATTGGGGTGAGGTTGACTGGGAAGAGATGAAACCGGACAAAAAACATACCTGGTTAACCGCAGGGTTGCAGGCGGATTTTGAAACCTTTATCCCCATGGGAACCAAAAAAACCAAAGCCGCCAAGGGAGAAGCAACGGGGGCTATTTTTAAGATATACGGAAGAGGAGTATTAACTTGTCGCGATGCTTGGGCGTATAACTTTAATCCTGATGAATTAGCCGCCAATATTCAAAGGATAATCGCCACCTATAACGAACAAACCAGGAAATGGCTTGATTGTCCCGACAAATCGGCTAAGGTGGATGATTTTGTGACTTATGATGATACTAAAATTAGCTGGTCTGGAGAACTCAAAGAACATTTAAAGCGAGGGGTTATCGTAGAATATGACCCGAAGCATATCAGACAGTCTCTGTATCGTCCTTTCACCAAATCTAGGCTTTATTTTGATGCTTATTTCAATGAACGTCGCTATCAATTCCCCTACATATTCCCCACCCCGGAGACAGAGAAAGAGAATCGGGTAATTTGGCTTAAAGTAGGTCGTGAAGTGCCAATGTTTACTTTAATGGTTGCTGTTATACCAGATCTTCTCCCTCAAGGAGGTTCTCAATGTTTCCCCTTCTACACCTATGAGGAAGACGGAAGCAACCGCCAAGAAAATATCACCGACTGGGCTGTAGATGCCTTTCGGGAAGAATACCAAAACCCGGCTATCAGTAAATGGGATATTTTCTATTATATATATGGGCTGTTACACCATCCCACCTATAGGGAGAAATACGCCGACAACCTGAAAAGGGAGATACCTCGCATTCCCTACGCGCCCGATTTTGAGAGTTTCGCCAAAGCCGGAAAACGTCTGGCGGAAATTCATATAAACTATGAACAACAACCGGAATATCCCCTAAAATTCATCGAAAATGATGAGGTCCCGTTAAATTGGCGGGTGGAAAAGATGAAACTGAGTCAAGATAAAACCCAGTTAATTTATAACGAGTTTCTGACCTTGGCGGGTATTCCCCCGAAAGTGTTTGAATATCGCCTGGGAAACCGATCAGCTTTAGATTGGATTATTGACCGCTATCAAGTTAAAATAGATAAACGCAGCGGCATTGAAAATGACCCCAACCGCTTAGACGATGAAGAATATATTGTTAGGTTAATTGGTCAGGTGATTACAGTTAGCTTGGAAACGGTGGATATTGTGAATAACTTAGCCGCCCTGGAGTAAGGAAAAAATGATGGTCTCCCCCCAGCCATATCGGTGAGTTATGGAAACCTTCCCAACGGGGGAATTTTCCCTCGCGGAACCCTTGACAAATCTCGCCTAATATGGTAGGTTAAAATCCCAGGAGAAAATGAGCAAATTGTGAGGGTCGAAATGCTCAGGAATATGCAGGAAATATCTAGCAGGAATCCTAGGGAGTTCCCCCTATCACCCCACGGACGAGATTGATGTGGTTGCAGAAGTTTTCCATAATGACAATATTACCGCTGACGGTAACGGTGGGATTAATCGAAGTAGGAATTACGCCACCGTCGCCCGATCGCATTAAGGAATTAACATCCTTTTTGGGTGCGGCAAGAATTCCCACAGGTTTGGTATTTGAGGAAACAGAAGTTGGGGGACTGTCGGGGATAACCTATAACCCGCAAAAAGATGTATATTATGCCGTGTCGGACTCCCAAGGCGATCGCGGTTACGCGAGATTTTACACGCTGAAATTGCACTGGAAAGACGAAGCTTTCCGATTAGAAGCAGTGGAAGTAATAGGAGTCACGCCCATATTAGACCCCAACGGGGAAGCCTTCCCATTGTATAGTTTAGACCCGGAAGGCATTGCTTTCACCGGAGAAACGGTGTGGATTTCTTCAGAGGGAAATATGGCGGCGGGTTATCCTCCGTTTATCAAGGAGTTTTCCCTAGAGTCGGGTCGCCAATTAACTCAATTACCCATCCCAGAACAATTGTTTTCGAGGGATAATCCTAATATAGGGGTGAGAAATAATCTGGCGACGGAAAGCCTGACCCTGACCCCGGACGGGAAAACCCTATTTACAGCTACGGAAAATGCTTTAATTCAAGACGGACCCGCCGCCACGGTTAACCAAGGGAGTCCTAGCCGGATGATCCGCTATAATTTGCAGACAGGTTTAGCAGATGGTCAGTTTCTGTATATGACAGAAGCGATCGCCGGTAGTTCCCTGCTGTCTGAGACGTTACAGCTTAACGGACTGGTGGAGTTGCTGGCTGTGAGTGAGAGGCGGTTACTGGCTTTGGAAAGGTCTTTTTCCCTGGATAGGGGATTTGTGATCCGCCTGTTTGAGGTATCTTTGACCGAAGCGACGGATATTGGGTCTGTAGATAGCCTCGAAAACCAATTAGAGGGAATTACCCCGGTGAGGAAAACTCCGGTCTTGATTCCCCCAGAGATACAGGCTGAGGTAATCTGGGATAATCTGGAGGGGATGACTTTTGGGCCGATTTTACCAGACGGAAGGCGATCGCTAATTATGGTCAGCGACAACAATTTTCACCCCCTACTACACACCCAGATCATAGCTTTTGCGATCGCGCCAGAGTTATCAGATAGCGCCAAACCCTCTGTTCAAAGGCTTTGGGAGTGGTTGGGAAAATTTTTTGACTTCAGGGGTTGACAAAACCAGGATAATGGTTGAAAATAGATTTTGTGCTTAAAACGAAGCACTAACAACGATAGACTCGAAAATCAGAGTCTTAAATAAGGGACTGTAGTTCAATTGGTTAGAGCACCGCCCTGTCACGGCGGAAGTTGCGGGTTCGAGCCCCGTCAGTCCCGTTTTTAGCTGTGCCTTATCCTAACGGCGATAACTGGGAAACACTTAACCCGATAGTCGTATCGTCACACTCAATATGCACTCCATTCAGTCTTAG
>NZ_JARPLC010000187.1:0-6568 GCF_032350395.1 Limnospira sp. PMC 289.06 | reverse complement strand
AGTGCGATCGCTTTCGAGCGCATTATAATGGCGGTAGAATAGGGGTTATAGGCTATCCTGATGACTTCGAATCCCATCGTTCGCCCTGGGGCTGAATTCCCCCTGTTTTTTTGTGTGACTACTACTCACGGGACGACCTATGGTGGAGTCCTTCGTTGGAAGTCTCCAGACTCCCCATCCCTGATTTTAGATGGCGATCGCTTCTAACGAACAAGCCTTCTCCAGGTAATCATACCAGGCTTCCATACCTTCCCCAGTACGAGCAGATACCTCCAAAATCTCAGCTTGTGGTGCAATGCGGCGGATATTGTTAATCGCAGTTTCGCGATCGAACCCTACCGCTTCCGCAATGTCGATTTTATTGATGATGGCTATATTGGCAGTTTTGAACAGAGTCGGATATTTTAGGGGTTTATCTTCTCCTTCCGTCACCGACAACACAGCTACCCGCAAATTTTCCCCCAGGTCGTAGGCGGCGGGACAAACTAGGTTCCCCACATTTTCGATAAATAATAATTGCAGATTATCCAGGTTGATTTTACTTAAAGCCTGGGAGATCATTTCCGCTTCCAGATGACAGACGCTTCCCGTCGTAATTTGCACTACCTGCATTCGAGTTCGTCGCAACCTTTGAGCATCATTATCCGTTTCCAGGTCTCCCACAATCACCGCACTATTGAGACGGGAACCCATATCTGATAAAGTGCGTTCCAGCAATGCTGTTTTTCCTGAACCGGGAGAAGACAGCACATTGATCGCAAAAAGTTTTTTTGCTAAAAAGAAACCTCGATTTCTTTCCGCGAGTCGGTCATTTTTGGAAAGGATGGCTGTGTGAACATCCACCGTTTGATGTTCGGTGTGCTGATGATCATGGCTATGATCATGGTTATGATCATGGTGGTGGTGATGATCGTGACCATGGTGGTGATCGTGACCATGATCGTGATCGTGATCTATGGCGTGACTGTGAATGTGGATGTTTCCTGGTGTGACGGCGCAACCGCAATTGGTACACATAACTACGAAACCTCTAAGGATGTCAGTTCTAATTCTCTTCCTTGGCGAATGTCAAGACTGGGTTCGCCGCACTGGGGACATTCATAAAACCAGGTTTTGGGTTCAAATTCCTGATTACAGTGCTGACAGTAACAGCGAACCGGGAGATAGTCGATCTCAAATTTGGCTTTGGCGGCGATCGTTCCAGCAACCACGACATCAAAAGCAAATTCTAGGGCTTCTACGGCTACTCCAGAATCAGCGCCTACTGTCATTTTAATACGGTGAATCTGATTAGCGCCTTGTTCTTTGGCTTTTTGTAAGGCGATCGCTAGGGTTTGTTCCATAATGCCAACTTCGTGCATCGCCATTGACTCCAATTATAGATGAGAGGAAACCAGAAACCCGATTTTTGTGAAAACCGGGTTTCCCTAAAATGGGTTCGCGTAGCCTCTGGAAACCATAGGCGCACTTGGTGACTACAGCAAGCCGTCAGCCTTAGCCATAGATAGCATTAGGTCAATTACACGACAGGAATAACCCCATTCGTTATCGTACCAAGATACTATTTTAAAGAAATTAGAGTTCAGTTCGATTCCCGCTCCCGCATCAAAAATGCTAGAATGACCGTCCGTAATAAAGTCCGAAGAAACTACATCTTCATCTGTGTATCCTAAAATGCCTTTCATCGCACCTTCGGAAGCCGATTTCATCGCTGCACAAATCTCGTCATAGGTCGTGGCTTTTTCTGTGCGGAAAGTTAGGTCTACCGCTGAGACGTTAGGAGTGGGAACCCGGAAAGCCATACCAGTTAAACGGCCTTTTAGTTCTGGTAATACTAGGGTAACAGCTTTAGCCGCTCCGGTGGAAGCCGGGATGATGTTTTGAGTCGCACCACGTCCACCACGCCAGTCTTTGCGACTAGGACCGTCTACCGTTGGTTGAGTCGCCGTCAAAGAGTGAACTGTGGTCATTAGACCTTCTGCTAACCCAAAGTTGTCTTGAATAACTTTAGAAATCGGCGCTAAACAGTTAGTGGTACAACTAGCATTGGAAACAATGGGGTGAGAAGCTGGATCGAAGTCTTGATGGTTAACCCCAACCACTAAGGTTTTGACTTTTTCTGGGTCTTTGGTGGGTGCGGAAATAACTACCCGTTTAGCACCTGCTTCGATGTGCTTATAAGCGCCATCATAGTTGGTAAATAAGCCAGTAGATTCTACTACATAATCTACTCCTAGTTCCTTCCATGGTAGTTGGGTGGGGTCTTTGATAGATGTACAGCGAATGGTCTGTCCATCCACAACAATGGCTTCATCTTCGGATTCTACTTTACCGTTAAAGCGTCCGTGGGTAGAGTCGTATTTTAACAGGTATGCTAAGGCATCAGCCGGAACGAGATCGTTAATGCCGACAAACTGAATGTCAGGGTGTTGGCTACCATAGCGCATTACTAAGCGTCCGATGCGACCAAAGCCGTTAATACCTACTTTAATTGCCATGATTTAGATAATCCTCCGTTGGGATAATACTACTGTATTAACTGCTGTTAAAAAATAGATTTTAACAGCGAAATTTTAGGGCTAGATTTATTGACTAGCCGAGAAAATAGCAACTCTGGGACTGAGTTTAACTGCTGGTATTCTACCACAGTGAGCGGGTTGGTAATGCAGCTTAAACAATTATTAATTGTTCAACAAGTATGCGATCGCCCTAGGGGGAGATTACCAGATCAACCTTACCACAGCTATATGCTTTTACCAAATTTCGGTCAAGGGAAGGAATCTTAAATTAATCTTAAATTTGTGGTCTGATGTCAGGATTTCCTCAAATTTCCCGATATCATTTATGCACAATTATGGGATTTTGTCAACTCCTAGATAAGTGGCGATCGGCTGATACGATCTAGTTGTAAAATTTGAGTAACGGGGTTTAAACCCAGGTTAAGAAAAACTAAAAAAAACCAAAATTATACATCCTTTGGTGTGATTGGCTGTAGGATTTGAAGTGTGACGGTAACAACGGCTCAATGGGCTCGAAGAACTAAAGCCCAGACTAACCAAGATAGCCCAGTTTAACGGGAAGATTGCCCATATCCCTAAAGACAGGTTGCATAAGTTGACGACCAATTTGGCCAAAAACCAAAACTAGATTGGGATGGAAAACCTGGAACTGTCCGGGAGAAGGCGATCGGCAAGAATTGAAGTTCCTAACTTTTGGAGGCTTACATATTATGACTAAACGTAAGCGTATCGGGATTTTGACCAGTGGAGGAGACTGTCCCGGTCTGAATGCAGTAATTCGCGCTGTCGTGAATTATGCTACTTGTGAATATAATTGGGAAGTACGGGGCATTCCCTATGCCACCCAGGGCCTAATTGAGCGTAAAAGTGTTGTGTTGAACCGCTATGGATTAGAACGCCATGGGATTGACCCGTTACTGAGTATGGGTGGGACTATTCTGGGGTCCATTAATAAGGGAGATACCGAGGCTCAAGCTGATGAGGTAATTTCTGGCTACCATGACTTGGAATTGGATGCTCTGATCGCTATTGGTGGAGACGGTAGCCTTGCCATTTTGCACAAATTGGCGAAAAAGGGCAATATGAACCTGGTAGGGGTTCCCAAGACTATTGATAATGATGTCGCTTGTACGGAACTCTCGGTGGGTTTTAATTCCGCTGTGAGTACAATTTTAGATTCCCTCGATCGCCTTAGCTGTACGGCTGCGAGCCATGATCGGGTGATGGTTGTCGAAGTTATGGGTCGCACCACCGGACACTTAGCTCTACATTCTGGAATTGTTGGCGGCGCAGATGCTATCTTGATTCCAGAAATTCGCTATTCTGTCTCTGGTTTGTGTAAACGCATACAGCAGTTACGTAATTTATGGGAGCGCAAATTTGCGATCGTCGTCGTCGCTGAAGGTGCTAAAACTACCAGCGGAGAGTCCCGGTCTTATAAAGATGCTTTGGGAGAAGTACGATTACGCGGTATAGGTGAATATGTGGCTACGGAAATCGAAACCACACTGGGGGTAGAATCGCGAGCTACAGTCCTTGGTCACGTCCAGCGCGGTGGTGCGCCTTCCGCTCAAGATCGCTTGCTGGCTACGGCTTTTGGTAAAACTGCTGTTGATGTGATTGCCGCTGAAAACTATGGCAAAATGGTGGCTTGGAGTAACCACCAAGTTGTCACCGTCTCCCTCGAAAAGGTATTTCAGAATAGCCCCCGCCTACTTGACCCTAATGGATTTTGGATAGAAACAGCCAGGGCTCTTGGTGTCTATCTGGGAGAAGAATCAGAAATACACAGTACCTGTTCCACCAGCCAAAATGGTCATCAGGATAATGTCAATATTGAAACCCCAGAAACTATACTGAACTGATATCTGAGAAATTAAAGCGATCGCTTTAAATTACGGAGGCGATTCGAGAAACTTCTCATTACCAGTAAAGCAAATAGGGGGGTCTGTTGAATGGCGAATAAAAATCGCCGTTCATCCATTGTTGCCAGTTTACAGCCAGTTTTGGCTATGGCTGTAGAGGCGCGAGTTTTCTCTGGATGAACTAGGGCTCCTTCCCCAAACACATCCCCCTTTTTCAGGGTTTCAATTACTTTTCCCTTCACCACAAAATCTACTTCCCCCTCAAGAATACCGTACATTAAATCGCCGGGTTCTCCTTCTTCAAAAATTACCTCTCCGGCCGATAAAATCTGCTCCGGTAGGTTTTCAAAAATTTGGACAGTTTGTGCAGGTTCTAACATAGCTAATGGATAATTGAAAATTGACAATGGACAATGAGAAACAGGTAATAAAACTCCCTATCTTACTCCCTCTCCTTCTGGGAGAGGGCTGGAGACAGGGGGAGTAGTCCGACCATCCTTATTGTCATCTAAATCCTGAGAAACAGCATCGGTTCCAGCCCATTCTTTACGGGTGATAAATCCATCTCCATCGGGGTCAAAAACAGGTCATAACTCTTAATCCGCATGGGTTAAAGTTTCCTAACTTTCGAGGATAGTTAATCGTTCGGCGAGTAGGTATTCCAAGGATTCTAAAGCCTTAGAAAACCCCTTGATTCCTTCCTCTAATTTGTCGAAAGCCATCGAATCTTCCTTGTGCATTTTAGCAAAGGTTGACCCATCCATTGAGATTTTTTCTATGTCCGATGATTTAGCTAATTCGGGGTCGAGTTTGCGGGGTAAATCTCCCGTTTTAGTATCAAGTTCTTCAAGAAGACTCGGAGAAATTGTGAGTAAATCACAGCCAGCCAGTTCAGTGATTTCGCCAATATTACGGAAACTCGCTCCCATCACTTCCGTGGGATAGCCGAATTTTTTGTAGTAGTTATAAATTTGGGTAACAGATTGCACCCCAGGGTCTTCATGAGGGGCATAATTTTCCCGTCCGGTCTTCTTTTTATACCAGTCTAAAATCCGACCGACAAAGGGGGAAATTAGCGTCACTCCAGCTTCAGCACAGGCGACGGCTTGATGAAATCCAAATAATAGGGTAAGATTACAGTGGATCCCTTCTTTTTCTAAGATTTCGGCGGTGCGAATTCCCTCCCAGGTCGAAGCAATTTTAATCAAAATGCGATCACGTGAAACACCGTGGGATTCATATTCAGAAATCAGATAACGAGCTTTAGCGATCGTGCCTTCAGTATCATAAGATAAACGAGCATCAACTTCTGTCGAGACGCGACCCGGAATAATTTCCAGAATTTGTAACCCAAAAGCCACGGCTAAACGGTCCGTGGCTCGGGTAGCTACATCTTTCGGAGTCGCTTCGGTTCCTAGTTCAGCGCGAGCTTGTTTCAGGGTATCATCAACAATACCTTGATATTCTGGCATCCCTGCTGCTGCTGTAATCAAAGATGGGTTAGTAGTGGCATCTTGGGGGGTAAAGTTGTGAATAGCTTTGATATCCCCAGTATCAGCAACAACAATAGTAAAATCTCGCAGTTGTTTTAACAAAGTGTTGGACATTTTTAGCTCCTAGTTTCATCCATTATAGCAATCAGCCATGATTGATAACTGTTCATGGCTGCTCATCCCCTGGTCAAGTGAGTTGGCCTTCTAGCTACTACCCTGATGAATAGCCCCTCAAACATCCATTGACTACTGAACATGATTCACTATTTATTAGGGGTCGAAAATAGAGTCACCTCTATCTCCTCCCATTCAGAACCGTGCGTGAAAGTTTCCCTTCACACGGCTCCTGGTTTGATTGCTCCCTTGTGAAGGATACAGCGTTAGCGTTATCAAGTGCCGTCTTATCATCGCGGGTGTGGCGGTGTAATAGCTGAAGATTCTTGTATTCATCCTTTCCGCCGAGGCTTCGAGGTATAGCACAAGACAGAACAGTTAGGACGTATAATGGCAAGGATATCTACATAAGACCCAAAATGCCAGCCCCCTACAGTTACGACCTTAGACAAAAAGTTATTAATGCAATTGAACTAGACGGTATACCCAAAACCGAAGCCAGTCAAGTTTTCCATGTCAGCCGGAACACTATCAATCTCTGACTGCAAAGAAAAGCACAGACCGGAGACTTCCTCCC
>NZ_JARPLC010000186.1:0-6627 GCF_032350395.1 Limnospira sp. PMC 289.06 | reverse complement strand
TTGGCACAGTCAGGAGATAGCGTGGTGATTTTAAATGATGATAAATTCCGTCCCCGGCAATGGTAAATTACAGCCAGAGTTGGCGATCGCGTAGCGTGCCCGCCAGAAGTATCGCCTACCCTTTCAGAAGTGCGTTCGCGTAGCGTGTGCGTAGCACGTATCGCCTACCCTCTCGGAAGTGCGATCGCGCAGCGTGCCCGCCAGAAGTATCGCCTATCGCCTCGGAAGTGCATTCCCGTAGCCTCTCGGAATTGCGATCGCCTCATCCAACTTCCCAGACCGTTTCAACTGATTCGCCTGTCTCAGCAACTCACCCGCACTCATTCCTTGACCACTCCTCATAACTAGCTTACCAACACACCCACCCCCTGACATATCCCAGTATCATACCATATCACGAGACTAACGCAACTTGACAAATATCTACCACTTTGGTAAAATGGACAGTGGGTTGTGCCTTATGTATCATGTAATCTGGAGAGTCAGCGAATTGGTCAGCGATTTAGTGAGGGGTAATCAACTGCTGCGGAGTGGTAAGCTAGAAGAAGCTGTGGATGCTTATCAGAAAGCGATCGCACATTATCCTAGTTTTCATTGGTCTCACTACAAACTGGGGGAGGCTTTAGAAAGGTTGGGGCGTTTAGAAGAAGCAATTACCGCCTATCAGCGCGCCTTTGTCTTAAAACCCGACCAAAGTGACTTTCGTTTAGGGTTCGTTCGGGCAGTACACCAAGCCCAGCTCAAGGGCAAAACTTCTCAGCCTAAGCGGATATCATCTGTATCTCTGGTAGAAGCACACAAAATCAACGCCGAGTTTCTCTATGAAGCCAAGGACTATCAGGGTTCCTTAAACAGCTTTCAATATTACTTATCTTCACAAGGACTCCAATCCCCTCATCAGTTTTTCGTAAAAGCAGGATCAGCCGCAAAACAAGCATTGAAAGGAGAAGCCTATAAGCAATTCTGGGAGGGCTGTAGTGATGCGATTTCTCAAAAATTTCAGGCTTGTTTTGAACTCGCAAAAAATAGTCAATTTCTGGAGGCTAAACAACTGTTCGCCTTACAAGCCCAGGAATTATTTAAAGAACCAGAGATATCCGCAAATTGGATTCAAGCGTTCCAGAAAATCTGTGATTCTCGGGAGCAGGGTCATATATTTGAGCGAAGCAACGTCAGAACTGTCCAAAAAATAGTGGTGTCAGGCATGGGGTGGAGTGGCAGTAGTGCCCTGTATGATTACTTCCGAGAATTCAAGAATATCAAAGTGCTTAAGGGTGAAGCCCGTTTTTTGATAGGCAATTTATCACTACTAACACTATATGATTGTATTTTGAAAGCAACCGATTACTGGTCAACTTTTTTAAACTTCTTTTTTGGGTCGGTTTTAGGATGTCAAGTCATGACAGCATCATGGGAATTTAAGTGTATGAAAGGGGGTAGGAACTTCAGCTTAGGTCCAAATGCCAAAACTTACTCGGAAAATGTCAGTAGGCTGATGGGTAACGCCTCTCCATTACTTGCGGGAAAAGGCGACACTCTAGCCAATTTCAAAATTTTTGCTGATGATGTTGCCAATTTGCTATCTGGCGAGTCTGGCAATCATAACTATGATGTGGTTTTGCTGGACAACTGTATTAATATTCCGAATATCAGAATGGTTGACTGTCTCAAGAATACTAGAGTATTCTGCACATTTAGAGACCCAAGGTCCAACTTTGTGGCTCTGAAACGAGAATCGACGGGGTATCTACATGATGCTAGTGGGTTTATCAAGAGTAATACCAAGAACTACTCCAAGTATCATAGCCTAGTTTCTGACTATGAAGAAAAAACCAAAAACACCAGTAACCAAGTGTTAAAAGTACAGTTTGAAAAGTTTGTGCTGTCAGACACTTATCGCCAAGAGCTGGCACAAAAAGCGGGTCTTGACCTGACCACCCATGAACCACACAAGTACTTCAAACCCTGGGAATCGGAAAAGAATGTTTACTTACATCACACCTACGAAAATCAGGAAGAAATTAGGGCAATAGAACAGGCTTTCCCTGAATATTGCTTCACCGACCAAAACAGTTAGTACACAATAGCCCACCTAGAGCAAATACTGTCTTGGAATAAGTCAATAATAAAGAACCATACCCAGCACTGAGGAAGAGATCAATGAAAAAAGTCTATGTTGGAATGAGTGCCGACCTAGTTCATCCCGGTCACTTAAACATCCTGAAAACTGCTCAACAGTATGGGGAAGTCATCGTCGGTCTACTGACTGACCAAGCGATCGCCAGCTATAAACGCCTCCCCTACATGGCATTTGAGCAGCGGCGAGAAGTGATCGAAAACATCAAAGGAGTAAGTCAGGTCATTCCCCAAACCACCCTGGATTATATTCCCAACCTACGCAGCATCAAACCCGATTACGTCATTCACGGGGACGATTGGCGAGAAGGGGTACAGCGAGAGACCCGTCAGCGGGTCATAGAAACCCTAGAGGAGTGGGGCGGCGAACTCATCGAAGTTCCCTATACTAAAGGTATCTCCTCAACTCAACTAAACAAAGCCCTACGGGAAATCGGCACCACTCCAGAAGTACGCCTGAAATCTCTGCGTCGGATGCTGCAAGCCAAACCACTCCTGCGATTCCTAGATATCCATAACGCCCTCAGTGGCTTAATCGTTGAAAACACTTTCATCGAAACCCCCCAAGGTCGTCGAGAATTTGATGGGATGTGGGCGAGTAGCCTAACAGATTCGACAGCCAAAGGCAAACCCGACATCGAAGCCGTTGATGTATCTGCCCGTATGACCACACTTAACGAAGTCATCGAAGTGACCACCAAACCCATAATTTATGATGCGGACACTGGTGGTAAAACGGAACATTTTACCTTCACTGTACGCACCCTAGAAAGGTTAGGAGTCTCCGCTGTCATCGTCGAAGATAAAACCGGTCTCAAGAAAAACTCCCTATTCGGCACGGAAGTTCCCCAAACCCAAGATAGCATCGAAAATTTTTGCCAAAAAATCCGTGCAGCCAAAAAAGCCCAAACCACAGATGATTTCATGTTGATTGCCCGCATCGAAAGCCTGATTTTAGGCAAGGGACTCGATGATGCCTTAGAACGAGCCCAAGCCTTCATTAAAGCCGGAGCCGACGGCATCATGATTCACAGCCGTCAGAAAACCCCTGATGAAGTGTTTGCATTTTGCCAAGACTATAACCGCTTAGAAAATCGTAAACCCCTGATCGCTGTGCCTTCGAGTTATAACAGTTGTCATGAGGAGGAACTGCAAGCCCAGGGTGTAAACATAGTTATCTATGCTAATCAGCTTTTGCGGAGTGCTTACCCAGCTATGGTAAATACCGCTCAAACTATCTTAAAACATCAGCGCGCTCAAGAGTGTGAGCCACAAATGTTGCCTATCAAAGACATACTAGAACTTATTCCAGGAACTAAGTAAAACTACAAAAAATGATAGACCCCCAAGCCTTTTATACAACTCTATACCAAGCCGGCGTGCATTTATTTGCCGGTGTTCCCGATTCCCTACTCAAAGACTTCTGTGCCTATATAGACGACCATAGCCAGCCCGGGGAACATATTATCACCGCCAATGAAGGGAATGCGATCGCCCTAGTGGCTGGCTATCACCTAGCCACCCGGCAAATCGGGGCAGTATATTTGCAAAATTCAGGATTAGGGAACACCATTAACCCTCTCACCTCACTTACCGACCCTCAGGTGTACAAAATCCCCTTGGTGATGATAATTGGTTGGCGTGGGGAACCAGGGGTAAAAGACGAGCCACAACACATTAAACAAGGGGCCATTACCCCAGGGCAACTGGATCTCTTGGGGGTTCCCTATTGGATAGTAGATGGCCACAGTGATTTTCAGCAAATTATCCAAGAGGCTCTAACCAAAATCCAAGCTACCAACGCCCCAGTAGCTCTGTTGGTAAGGAAAGGCACATTTTTCCCCTATCAAAAAAGCCAGCGGCCACCGTCTTTTAAAGCTTCCCTCAAGCGAGAAGCTGCCCTGGGTGAGCTTTTAACCCTAGTGGGGGATAGTTTAGTAGTATCTACAACGGGCAAAACCTCCCGAGAACTGTTTGAGCTACGCCAACAACGAGGTGAAGCTCAACGGGATTTTCTGACTGTTGGCAGTATGGGACATACAGCTTCCATTGCTTTAGGTGTAGCTTTGGGAAACCCCAGCAAATCGGTGGTCTGTATCGATGGGGATGGCTCCTTACTTATGCACTTAGGCGCAGTACCGATTATTGGTAGTTTAGCACCAAAAAACCTGATTCATGTTGTTTTAAATAATGCCGCCCATGAGTCGGTTGGCGGCCAGCCCACAGTCGCCGGACAGCTAGACTTGAAAGCTGTAGCCCTAGCCAGTGGCTATCAACAATACCGACAGGCTACGGATCAACCTGGCATTAAACAAGCCTGGAACGATTTATCTGCCTACGATGGTCCAGTATTACTGGAAATTCGCATTACAGCCGGTTCCCGCGACAATTTGGGACGACCCACTAGCAGTCCACAGCAAAATAAACAAGCATTTATGAAAGTGGCAACCGATGGCTAACAGATAGAATCACTAGAACCCAATAACTGCTCTGAAGCCACTTATATGACTAGCTTAATCGAGAATGGTGCAGCGTACTTTTTAACCATAAATTGAGCGTTTTAACCATCAGTTAGAGACTTAATTTTGATGAACATTGAAACCAAAATAAATGATGATGCCAACATACAATCATTACAACCCTGTAAAAATTAGGGTCGGAGCTGGGCAACTTAGCACCCTGCCTGATCTCCTATCCCCAGGACTATGGCTTCTGGTCACTACAGATGGCTTTAACCGTCGGGGTCTTACCACCCACATCGAAGCCTTAACACCCCAGACAGATTGGGAAGTATACCACAGGGTTACACCTAATCCTGAATTAGACCATCTTGAAGATGTGATCACACAATATCGCCAGACTAATATTCAGGGAGTGGTGGCTGTTGGTGGTGGCAGTGTCATTGATGCAGCCAAAGTCCTAGCTGTGACCCTCCCTAGTCCCCTACAACGACCTTTGCATACGGTACTACGTCAGGGCCAAAAACACCACTGGCAAGGTCAACTGCCTTTGATTGCCATTCCCACAACTTCCGGCACAGGCGCAGAAGTTACACCATTTGCCACGGTTTGGGATGCAACTACCCACAAAAAGTATTCCATTGTCGGCGATCAAGTCTTTCCTAAGATGGCTTTACTAGACCCTGAGTTAATTTTGAGCTTACCCCCCAAGCAAACCCTTTATACAGGATTGGATGCTATTTCTCATTGCCTGGAATCATTGTGGAATCACAATCAAACCCCCATCAGTGTCGCCTATGCTACCCAAGGGCTGAACTTGGCTTTAAACAGTTTGCCACAGGTATTGGACTCTCCACAAAATCTCCAAGCCCGTGCCCAAATGCAGCAAGCGAGTTTGTTGGCGGGTCTAGCTATTAGTCAAACCCGAACGGCGATCGCTCATTCGATGTCCTATCCCCTAACCAGCCATTTTGATGTTCCTCATGGTTTAGCTTGTAGCTTCACATTGCCCAATATTATTGAGTATTACATCAAAAATTGTAATTGTCTCCAACAAGTAACCTTAATGCAACAAATTCAGAAAATGTTAAATCAACTCAATTTATTTCAGCACTTGCATGAGTACGCCACCGATGAACAAATTCTGACTCTCAAAGCCGAAATGTTTCACCCCGAGCGGGCAGGAAATTTCCAAGGAGTCTTGAATGATGATATTGTGGAAGCATTCTTGACTGAGCCAACTTGACAAATATCTACAGTTTTGGTAAGGTCAATAACCTCTCCTGCATTGATATATAGCTTTAATCTGGGAGTCAGACAATATGGTTAGCGATTTAGTTAGGGGTAATCAACTGCTGCGGAGTGGCAAGCTGGAAGAAGCTGTAGATGCTTTCGAGAAGGCGATCGCACATCATCCAATTTTTCATTGGTCTCATTACAAGCTGGGAGAGGCTTTAGAGCAGTTGGGGCGTTTAGAAGAAGCTGTAGTCGCGTATAAAAAGGCAATTAAATCAAATCCTAACCTATATTGGGCTTACCAAAAACTAGGAGAAACACTGAACAAGTTAGATTGTTGGGAGGAAGCCGTCAGATGCTTCCGTAAAGCCATAGATTTCAATCCCAAAGCAGTTGAACCCAACCCAGACTTCTATTGGGCTTACCAAAAACTAGGGGAAACATTGCACCAGTTATGGCGTTGGGATGAAGCCGTCACAGCCTTCCGCCAAGCTATAGCCGTCAATCCCACTGCTAAATGGTCATATTTTCACCTAGGACAGGTTTTAGCCCAGCAGGAAGAGTGGTCGGAAGCGATCGCATCTTACCAGAAAGCGATCGCATAGTGGAAAGTGGCTAAAATGGATGATTGAAATCACCCAGAGGACAACCCCCATGACCACCAATGCTGACGATGTTTGGAGGCTGCTAGGAGAACTCATAGAAGCCCAAAAGGAAACTGAACGACTCCTCAAAGAACAATCCCAAGAAAGCGATCGCCGCTTCCGGGAACAATCCCAAGAAAGCGATCGCCGCT
>NZ_JARPLC010000185.1:0-6837 GCF_032350395.1 Limnospira sp. PMC 289.06 | reverse complement strand
CAAGCACGGTTTGGAATTGGAGTTGGGGAAGGCGACTTCCCTTTCGACCATAACATCGATTGTGGGGCTTTTCGAGGAGCGATCGCAAACGACCTGGCTGCTTTTTCACTTGCAAGCGATCGTTGAGATCGAAATCCAAACGTAATATATCACTCCCAACACTATCGAGAATTTGATTGCCAATATCTTCGGAATTTTGGGAAGCAGGATTTAAGAAGATGTCCGGTAGACGCTGAACCCAACCCAGAGAACTCCATCCCTTGATTTCTTCATAGCTGTAGGGACAAGTGGTGTTGCCAGTTCCGATGGAGAGTACGGCAATATCTTTTAAAGTTAATCCGTTATTTTTTTCCAGCAACAAAGCGGGGTCTGCCTCATTTGCTTGAGCCAGTTGACCGCCGCTAATGTTAATCACATGGGCACCTTGTTCAAGGGCTTGATTGATTTGCCGTGCCAGGTCTAGCTGGGAAAGAGAATCTGGGCGGCGATCGGAAAATACTGGCAAAATTAGACCGCGACAACCCGGAGCGATACGGTTGAGGCGGTGATTTTTTGATGTCTTGGATCTTCTGTTAATATCTTTCGTAATTTCTCAAATTAATTAATCGATTCGATGTCCCCAAAAAAGGTGCGATCGCACCGGAACATTTTCCAGAAATTACCAGGTGATCGCACTCATGCAGAACCGTGGGCTTTTAGTAAAATAAATTCACCAGTTTGGCGAGGGAACCTGTGGCTGCTTGCGCTTCCTCTTTCAGCACAGTCACTGGATCGGCACCACCCAGCTTTCTCTGAGCTTTTCGATCACATTGGGAACCTTCAAAACCTTGCACATTAGGATTGGTGCATACATATTCCGCCAAAGCGGCTATGGTTCGGCTATTACCGCGACTTCCTACCCATCTGACTCATCGATTAGACCTCTGGCTTTATCTACACCCCTAAAACGCGGATTTAATTCAATTTCGGAAAATTTTTAGTTATGGTATTTTCCCAAATGAAGCCCCATAAAAAAAGGGAGCGATCGCCCCCCTGTTTTTGTAGATTAATTGCTGTTTTTACGTTGAAAGCAATGATAGAACGCCTGCTTCCGATCGCCTATTTCGATTTTTTCATTCAATTGATATAAATTATCAAGAGAAACCTCTTCTTTGTTAAAGTAAGTTGTCTGCCACGGTTGATTTTTGATAATATTTAGGTATTCTGTGAAGTGGTCATGTAATTTACTCGATAGCATTCCTTCATGAGCCATATCAGCAATATGGACATAAACATTCCTGAAATTAAGCTCATAGTTTCTGTCACCTTGTTCTCCGACCAAAATATCAACATAACTATCATAATCATGGACTGTTGATTTTGATTTAGAAACAATATGTATTTCCTTGTCTTTGTTGCTAAGTTCTGCCACAATTTTGGCATTAGCTGGTGGGATTATTTTATTGGCATTTGTCCCAAATCCGTACTTGTCCGTTGCATTTTTTGAGACTGGATCTAAGAGTACAACTCGCTGGAGTTTATGGGTTAATACATTATCGGACAATTGAAGCATATCAATATCAGATTTGCTATTCACATCGTTCTGCGACAATGATTGAAGAGCCAATCCACACCCTCGGCTATGAGCCAACATAAATACAGAATCATATTTTTGTCCTTGGCTGTTTAAGAACTCGGTGATTAAGTCCTTTGAACGTCCTGCAAAGTCATTAAATACTTTGACAGTCATTCCTCTTGCAGTCGATGCTTCAGTATAATTCTTCTCACTCCAATTAGCGGAATCGATAGATTGACCTAATTTACCTAGAGGTTCTAAATATTTTAATAAATCCGCTTTGTGAGGGTACTCAGATTTTAAGTATCGGCTACCAGCTTGTGGTTTTGCCGTTAGCCAGACTCCATTGAGATTTTTTAAGGAACTGTTTGTGTTCGCACGAAAACTTAGACTGGGATTGATGGTCAGCAAGTTTATTTGTAAAACATCTACATTATTAGAGTCCAAGTCTTCTTTTGAAAAGAGATTAGAAGATGTTAGATTAGGAAAATTCTGTGAATCATTCGCTGAATCCTTAGTCTCAAAAACCACCTGATCTTCTGTGGTGCCACCAAAAACGATAAGAAGATAGTTCGTCATGATTATTATCCCGGTTAATTGTCTAATCTTGATTCCTTAAAAAAGCCAAAATTATTTTTTTCGCTTCTCTGTTCTTAAGACGATGCCAGTCGTCAAATTCTGAATTTGGCGAATTATCAGGGGTGGTTTTCCGAACCGCGATCGCCATTCATACACAAGCAACTCTTGCTTCCAGTTTTGCCGGTTGTTGTGACTGCCTCGTCCCCTGTAAAATCTTGCACCAATCCCGATAAATTTTGGCATCCTCGCCAGACAGCTTGTAAGCGGTCTCCATTGCTGATGCCGCCTTCTGATATTGTCCGGCATGGAACAAACCCCAACCGTAGGAATGCCAACTCTTGGGGTTATTGGGGTGTTCCTCCGTTAACCGAGCCAAAATTTTGACTCCTTCCGCAAACTCCTCTCGGGCGATGTGATAATAAGCCAGCAACTCCCAACCCTCCACCGTAGCCATCCGTTGCCGTGCCGTGTCAATCATTTTTTTAGTCTGCTTCCCCTCCTTTTCCCATACCAAACCCATCCGGCAACGAGTCTCTATCTGTCGCTTGAGAACCTGACAATCGTCCGGGGCTAATTCCAGCAACCGCAGCAACCGCACCTCCGCTTCCCCGACATCCCCCAGAATCATCAAAGCATCGTAGCTGTCAATTAGCGCCACAATATCATTGGGATGAACTGACAAAATGTGATCAAATGTTCCCAAAGCCCCAGATATATCTTCTTTCTGCATCTGTAGCCGCCCCAATGCCAGCCAGTGCGTCATGTTGTCCGGTTCTAGGGCTGTGGCTGACTCAAAGGCGACAATGGCTGCTTCCAGGTCATGCCGACAGACGGCAATTAATCCGCCGAGATGCTGTTGAGTTGCTTCGTGGCGAACTTGGGATAAGGCTTTTTCATAAACTGCCACTGCGTCCGCTTCTTGCCCCATTAGCTGCAACATTTTCCCTAAGTTTAAATACACCTCAACCAATTGGGGTTGTCGCTCAATAACTTGGTGATACTCTTCGATTGCCCGTTGCCAATCACCCGTCGCATACAACAGATTCGCCAATTCTAGCCGCTTTTTCCATCCCGATGGATATTTTTGTATGTACTGATCTAAGGTTTTTAGCTTCTGGTTGATTCGGGTTGGTTTTTGGTCTAAAACCAAATACACATTTCTCTCACTCCCGGAAAGTAGGGTGACAGATACCATACATGAAAAGGTTTTTTTAGACATCTCGCTATTTGGTGGTGTTTGATTATTGCAGATATGCACCTGGTTATCCTTCGGTGTTCACAAGTCCAATCGATAACTGTCTATCACCGAATTATTTTGGGTGTTTGAATTTTCCAATTAAGTGGACTGATGCCGGTTTTTATAAGCCACAAAACCAGGCAAAAAATGCCATGTATGAGACAGTTGGTCTAGGCAGGTCGCGGTTAAGTGATAACTGACTACCACCGATTTACACTCGACACCAGATAAATCGTCGATTTTTGAGTCTTCTATTAACAAATTATTGGTGACGTAAAAACTCTCAGATAAAGTTGATTCAAAAGGATCTACCCCTGAAAGATAACTTCTCACCTTCTGGGCGATAATATCTCGTGCCTGTTGAATGCGTTTGTAAGCATTGTCTCTGGAAATGCCGAGTTTTTCGGCGATATCTGGATAAGACAGTTCTCGGTCATAACGGAGAATGAAAGGGATGCGAAGCCGTTCAGGTAGTTGGTTGACAACACTCTGAATAAACTGCCTTAACTCATGCCTCAAAATTTGCGATTCTGGGGATTCACAACTACATAAAATAACCTCTTTTGCTTGAATATATGAATCTTCTATGTTGTCGATACTGATTGATTTGCGGCGACGTTCTCGGTGAATATCTAGGCATAGATTATGGGTTAAGCGGGTTAGCCAAGCTCGGAGATTCGTGATTTTTGGGGCGTATTTTGGTAATTTATCCCTGGCTTTTAACATGGCTATACTGAGGGCTTCTTCCGCTTCCGTCCGGTTATTTTCCATCCAACTAATACAGCGATGAAAAAGGTAGTTTTGATGGTAATACCAGAGAGGCCAGAAGGCATTCATTTCCCCTTCTGAAAGACGATTTAATAGTTCTTGTTCTTCTGGCTGTTTCAAGGGTTGGACATCGTTTGCTTTCGGGGAACGATATCGCCTGATGGGGTCTTTAATTTCCATAAGAGGTACGAGGGATTCAAAACATCAATGGTTTTGGCGATCGGAGCCTGGTTGGCTTCCATCTAATTTGCCTCCACCCTTTTATACCGGGAGGACAACGACAGTATATGCTCGTTTAGACCTTGGTAGATCAGTCCGAATTTTGATCAGGTTTTTGGCTTGTCTGTAATATGATACTCGATCGCTTGATTAAAGTCTATACCACTTATGTAAATTTTTTTTGCTGAAAAAATCCCACATCCCAACAGGAAGTTCACTCGATATACTCTCAATCTGGTTGATCTGGGTTTTAACGGGGGAATGGATTGGGGGAACTTCCTACCCGGAAAAGGATGGTAAAAATATTGTCTGTCACCAACAGACTATTCCCAAATATATCGTTTCCATAATCATACTCTTGATGTTGCCAGGATGCCGATAGGGTGGGACTGTTGGGCTGATTTTTCAGTCTCCAATTTATACTGCTACCGTAAACTGAGCGGCTGGAGGTTTTATCGATAGGTGCGATATAACCGGATAATGTGATATTATTGACTGGGCGGACTGCGAATTCTATCAGTAGGCGATCGTCGTAGGAATTGGGGAGGATATCCCCGAAATAGTTGGTTAAACCCAGGGAAAAAATACCCCAGTTTAAACGTCCCGACAATGCCAATTCGCTGGCTGGAGAAATGCTAACTACATCCCCAATGCGGGTTTCTCGGTCGATCGCATAATTGAAAAAACTCGACAGGATTAAATTGCCATTATTCCCCAGGCGAAACCGTTTAGAAACATTCCCAAAAATCTGGCTGTAATAGTCCCGGTCGGGGTTGAGATAGCCGACACCGCCTCCCCGAAAACTCCAGCCGTCGGTGGTGTTAAATGTATAATCTGCCCCTAAATAAACTTTCACCGTTTCCGAAGCAATAACCCCGGTGTAGTAGCGGAAAATGTCTTGACTTCTTGTCCAGTTTCCGGTTAAACTAAGGTGGGGATAATAGCGCCTTTGTTCTCGGTAAACACTTTGTCGGTTGAAGTTGACATCTTGGCGCAAAAAACTGATATAAACTTGGGCGTAAAAGTTCTGTATATTGTCGGTGGAAAAGATATCTTGATTGACCGCCGATAATAACTGCACATTATGATCGGCATCTTCTCCCCCTTCCCCTCCCCCATTAATCGCCAATTGGGGACCCGTCGCCCGGTAAAAAATGCGATCTTCCTCAAAGTTGCGATCCATAACCGGAGACAGCCCCAGCCAGAGGCTGTGATAACTCGCCCCAGGAATTTCCCTCAAACTTCTGATATTGGGAGTCAAACTTTCCGCCCGCCCCAGACCAGCGGAATAAATCGTAAAACTACTGCTAGGTAAACGGGTATTATTAGCAGCAAAAAATAAGTTCCGGTTAATTCTGGTGTTGGCGGGATTTTCGCTACCTTCGAGGTCAGGAATGAAGTCCGGTAACAATTGCGCCCCGGCTTGGATAACCGTATTTAGCCAGCGATTTTCATCATCCCAAAATAGTGTAAATCCGTGAATAGTGCGCCCCAAAACCGCTTGGGTATCGTTGGCTTTGACCACCTGGCGCACCCGGGAAAAAGTACCGGCGATCGTCAGGTCGATTTCTTCTTGGCGGTCAATTGTGCTTCTTTGTGATTGACTATTTCCCGGAAAAGTGCCAGAATTAGGAAAGTAAAAATCTAGCCCGATAGGTTGGCTGGCGGTTCCCCCTTGAAAACCTGGAAGCTCCATAAAAGCCAAGGTTTCCGGTGCCAAGATATCCCCAACTTGGGAGGTTTGAAAAACCCGGGTCGGCACGAACAAGTCTGGGTCAATGCTATTGCGATCGATGACCAACCCCGGCATATAAGTACATTGTTGGTCACGGGGAGCATTCGGTAAAAAACAGACTCCCGTCAAACTCATTTGAATTTCCAACCCGGTCATGGTTTGAGGTTGGGTGGTGGTGGTAGTTACCCGCCTTTCCAGGGGCACCGTCCGCAGTTGCAGATAACTCCCCCGCTGGTCTACCCGGTAAATATTGGTTCGGCTGAGGCTTTCGATGACCTCGGCGTGGAGTTTAAAAGTACCGTCCCAAACCATGTCGCTATTTGTGGTATCAGCGAAGGCTTGCACGCCGCTCACCTGCCATTGAGTTAGGTGGCTGATGGGGATATCATTGAGGGTGAAAGTGGTGGTAAAGGCGCTAATTTCGTCGTTAGGAGCGACGCGAGGGGGGATGATATAGTCAGGGTCCGACGGTGGCTGAGAGGGTTTGGGGGTTTTATTTAATCCGGGGTCGGGTATGGCTGATGGGAGGGGAGTTTGTGCTAAGGCTGCGGGGATGCCAGCCACATTAAGGACAGCTAAAGCAACCACAAAACTCCAGTTGTATGTCTTAACAGATTTCCAAGTTAGTTTGGGGATAGATTTGGGGACGTAAATCATTGCCAGCTTTGTAGGTTGGGTGGAGAGCAACGGAACCCAACAAGCAGGGTGTTGGGTGATGCGATCGCTTTCCAGGTATCCTATAGA
>NZ_JARPLC010000184.1:0-6951 GCF_032350395.1 Limnospira sp. PMC 289.06 | reverse complement strand
AGTTTACCTATAGGTCTAGTCCATAGAAAGACAGCCTAATATCTTTGTACATTGATTACTTAGAAGGTTCCCCTCTACGGCTACCTACGGCTATCGTGTTGATTTTGAAACATACCCTCCCCCCCAACCGAAACAAACACTCTTGGGGGTGCGACCGACGTGATAGCAGTCAATGGTGAGGAACGAACCGATAGGCTTGCCATTGACGGGTATCACAAGGGAGTTACCCTATCGGTGTTTGGTTGGGGGGTGGTATGGGTATTTGACAGATTGATTAAGTTGTGCTTATTGATTAACCCGTCAATAATTAAGATTTGTTGCTGAGGGATATGCGCTAATTGTCCCGTGTGCTAAGATTTAATGGAGTGCATATTGAGCGTGACGGTACGACTATTGGGTTAAGTAAATCCCGATTATCGCAGTTAGGATAGGGGTTTGAGTCATACTATTCTCACAGTATTAAGTCCGGTAGTGATTTGATCAGCCATCTTATTAGGAGGAAAAGTTAGTGGTTTATTAGGAGTAATTTTAGCTATTCTCATCACTGGGGTAATTAAGAGCATTATTGAAATCATCCTTAACCCTCAGTTACCACCCCAAGCCGGTTCCTTTTTTACTAATCTTCCCCAAGATATCGACAACTCTCCTAACTTACAGGTTTCCGAAATCACTAATGATGGGAATGGATAAAGATGCTGCTGGGATTGACCTGTAATGTCATTAACCCCCACCAGCGGTAATCTCTTATGCTAACATCAGATGTTATAGATAGATATGCAGGTGAGGTTAATAAGTTTATGAAATGGTGGCAAAGACTACAAAAAAATCCCTTGGCAAAATTGGGCGCTGGAATACTGATTCTGTTTTATATTATGGCGATCGCTGCTGATTTTGTCGCTCCCTATAATCCCTATAATTCCCAATTAGACGGATCCCTATTACCCCCCACCCCAATTCATTGGGTCAACCCTCAAGGAGAATTTATCGGACTCCATGTTTATCCCACAACTCAGGGACCCGTTGATATTGAAACAGGTCAAAGACAAACTATAGTAGACTGGGAACAACCTTCTCCTCTGCGGTTATTCGTCAAAGGAGACCCCTATAAAATTTTAGGTTTAATTCCCTTTGACCTTCATCTTTTTGGCGTAGTGGGTCCAGCCTATATTAACCTCATAGGAACCGATGAACAAGCCCGCGATCAGTTGAGTCGCTTAGTTTTTGGTAGTCGTATCAGCCTCAGTATCGGTTTAGTCGGAATTGCTATTGCTTTCCCCTTGGGTATGTTGGTTGGGGGAATTTCCGGCTATTTTGGTGGCTGGATTGATACTATATCCATGCGATTAGTGGAAGTTTTAATGACCATTCCCGGACTTTATTTATTAGTAGCTTTAGCAGCAGTCCTTCCTCCCCAACTTTCCAGCGCCCAAAGGTTTTTACTAATTGTAATTATAATTTCATTTATTAGTTGGGCGGGACTAGCTAGAGTCATTCGGGGACAGGTTCTCTCTATTAAAGAACGCGAATTTATCCAAGCGGCTAGGGTAATGGGGGCTCAACCAATTTATACTATTATCCGTCATGTACTCCCCCAAACAGCTACCTATGTGATTATTTCGGCTACCCTGACCATCCCCAGTTTTATTATTTCTGAGTCCGTGCTTAGTTTAATTGGCTTGGGTATTCAACAGCCATATCCTTCCTGGGGGAATTTACTTTCTTCTGCTACTAATGCTTCCATTTTGGTGCTACAACCTTGGCTAATTTGGCCGCCAGCATTGTTGATTATTTTAACCGTTTTAGCATTTAATTTACTGGGAGATGGTCTCCGAGATGCCCTCGATCCTAGAAGCATACAACGGTAAGAGTGACCGCCGCTGAATTAGCCTAAAAATTGACTCAGATCAAATTCTGATTCCGGTTTTTTGAAGCGATCGCGTTCCGACATCAGCAATAATAACAGGCGATCGCCATAATCTACCGCCCCCCTAAATTCTTCTCGTAAAATTTCTAGCCCACCATTGGCAAATTCTTCAAAAATTTTCACTCTTTCTGCTTCCAATTCTGGGTCAAAAGGTGAGATGGTTTTGCTGTCCTTAGTATGGGCGATCGCTATCAGTTTAATTACCCAATCATAACCCCTCGAAATGAATATCTCTAGGGAAATAGGCGCGGGATCTCTCTGAGAAACAGCCTCAATCGGTACTCGCTTTTGGTGGCGGATACCTACAGAGGCGGCGAATACTATTACATCTGCATAGGTCTGAAACGGGCCGCTTTTGTTTTCGGATTCGGTTAAATCTCGCACTAGGTCTGCTTTATCTTTAGCGACTCTAACCCTGTTAATAGCCATTGTTTAATCGAATGTGAATTAATTTTAACTATAGTTTAAGCTAAAACTAGCACCAATCAACATCATTTCTTGACCCTGGCTACACACTACTGTATTTTCCCTTCTCGCTAACTCACCCTCCCCTCAGCATTATCGAAGCTATCACCACTGAAAACTCTTTTAATCTCATCAACATCAGATGATATTCAAGGTTTAGCAATATATCCATATTTCCCCCCGCGAACAATTCTCAAAGATTCTGGAGGCATTCCTTGACTTGCTTCCCCCCAGCTTCCTCCATCGTAGTAACCGTTTAACTGTACTACAGCCAACCCCTCAGAAAAAGGTTCAGCCCCATAAAATTGAGGTTGAATAATTGTTTTTCCCGTAGTATCTACATAACCATAACGCAGAGGTTGAATCAAATTACCAACCTTCCCTTCTCCAGTTCCCCAGGGGGCTAATCCCTCAGAAAATTGTAAATATCCTAACCAATTTGGTACAATTGACGTGAGATTTCCACTGTTATCAACCAGATAATATTGGTCGCCTTTAACAACTTTAGCAACTCCATAAATAAAATTTTAAGCCCGCCCAAATTCTGGCTGTATTACCCAATCACCATCCCGATTAATATATCCCCATTGATGATTGAATTTAACTGGGGCTAGACCCTCCGCAAATTCCCCAGCTTCTGAAAATTTAGGTTCAATAATCGAGTTACCTTCCCGGTCAATATATCCCCATTCAGATCCGATCCTAACTTTTGCCCGTCCTTGGGAAAAGCTACCCCCACCATCAAATTTAGCTATAATGTGCCAATCACCTGATTTATTAATATATCCCCATTTTGTCTGATCATAAAGTTTAGCCAATGCCAAACCTTCCGCAAAATAATAGACAGGATTCAAACTAAATTTGGCAGGAATTGCTAGTCTACCTTCCCGGTCAATATATCCACTTTTATCATCCATGTTGACACTAGCCATTCTCTCCGAAAATGTCCCCACAGATATAATATCACTTGCCAAAGTGATCACGATATTTTCTTCTGTATCAATGAAGCAATTTTGACCATTAATGATGACATTAGCTAATCCTTCTGAAAATTTTGCCGCATAGTCAAATTGAGGGGTAATTGCGAATAAATTACTATAGGCGATATATTCCCAAGACACCACATTTCTAGGTCGCAAGGCTTGACATAAAAAAGCCGCGATTTCACCCCTAGTAGCATTTTGATTAGGCTTGAGTTGTCGAACTTCTGGATAATTAACCACTAAATTTTCAATCGCCCCAGCGGCAATTCTTTCCCTAGTATAATTGGGGATTGCCGCCGCGTCATCAAAATATTGTGTGAGAATTTCTTCCGGGTTTTCAGGGATTCTATGCTGTAGATGTGCCGCTAAAACAATTAAGGCTTGCACCCTAGGAATAGGTTGCTGTGGGCGAAATGTACCGTCAGGATAGCCGGCAAAAAAACCTCGGCGAGTCGCTTGTTCAATATTCGATTTTGCCCAATAGTTATCGGCAACATCTTTATAGACGATCGCCTCCTGAATTATCGGTGCGTCATCAAACATCCTACACATTAACGTAGCAAACTCAGCCCTATTTACAGGTGCATTGGGGCGAAATCTACCATCTGGATACCCTAAAATAATGTTTCTATTAACTAATAAGTTAATTGCTTGAATCGCCCAGTTATTTTCTATGTCTGATAGAATTTATATATCTCAAATTATGGTGTGATAATAGCTGACTAATTATCCGAAATTTATTCAGTCCATAATAACATTATTTTCTGTTCAAAACCACCTCGCTGGGCTCGTTTTTCATCAACTTTTAATTGTATCTGCTCATCGGATATGTTATAACTTTTCCTCAACGATTCAACCACCTCTAAAATATCTGCTAATTCCTCCAATAGACTAGCATCATCGCTTTCTTGAACTTCCTCGGCTTCTTCCCTTAACTTATTTCGTAAAGCTATGCGATATTCCGCCTCAGATAAAACCTTGATTTCCGGCTTACCTCCAGATTGTCGGATCGTTTCAGGAATGCGATCGCGCACCAATTTATAATATTCTTTACGCATTAAATTATCCCCTCACTCCACCAAATTATGCTGATTAGATTACCGAGAACTTCTCGCTTCCGACAAAGCTATTTCCTGATTCCGACGATACAAAGCCACCCGATTTTGAGCCGTAGCATAGCGAGGATAGCTAGGAGATACAGCCTCCATTAAATCAGCCGCCGCCCGCCATTTGTCCGCAATTTCTAACCATTCACTCTCAGTCATTGCATCTTTCCCTAAAGCCGCAGCATTTTCAGCCAATTGGACAGCCTGTTTAAACAACTCTTCATCCGATAATACATCATCAGAAATTGTCGGATTGGGAGTAGGTGTCACCGATGTAGAATCCGATTTAAACCATTGAGGAACCGCTAAAATTAGCCATTGATAAACAGCAAATCCCCCCACAATTAATAATACAATTATGCTGATTATAGCAATTAATATACCCCGGTTTACTTGTTGCTTTTCCACCAATTCCTGAGATGGATAACTATCAATTAGTCCCCCACTAGGATAACCCGGTAATCCCGCCCATATATGTGGTTTTTTTAGGGTGATATTTTCTGACCAAAGCAGTTCACTATCTGGACTCTCCAGAATATCCTCTAACCACAGTAATTGATGTTGATTAAAGACACGACTATGGATGCTAACTCGGCGAATCTTCCGGGGAGCAATTGTCTCTAAAACTTCCTTAATCTCACGGACTAAATATGATTTATCCAGATATTCTGCTTTCTTTCCTTCACAAAGTAATTGCAGAATACCCCCCACAAAAACAGCCCTAATTATTACCTGACTTTCCGCCAGATAATAATTAAGTACCTCAACTATGGCGACCACACTACCTTGGTGAGCCTGTTTGATCAAATCATTAATTGCATCCATCATTTAGTAGCCGAAACTATAGCTATTGACTGACTTCCCGAAAAAATTGCCCTAATTGACGACTCATTGACTTCACCAGTCCTTCAGATTTTTGAAGTTGAGCGTCAACTGTTGCTTCTAATTCCTTAACCCTGGCTTCGGGAAGATTAAGCAATTCTAGCAATTTTTGATAGGCGCGTGCCTCTTCATCATTAATCATTGGCTCCTCTGTAACCCTAGCACTAGAGCTAATCACCTGATAACCCAAAGCCAAAACCAATTCCCGTTCCTCTGGAGTTTGCAGTTTGGGAATCAACTCGTCAAGGGAAATATTCTGCATCAGATAATCCTTTGACACTCCCCTTGCCTAAAGGCGAGGGGATTCTTCATTCATAGACCCAACTTGCTTTGACAGGATTGCTCCAGCCATAGTATAGGTCGAATCTCCTGAAGCGTTCGGGTATAAGATCCATGTTCCGCTATGCCCTAGCGTACACAAGGCTGACTTTGCTGCGCAACGCTGCGCGAACAGGATGTTGAGCGCAGCATTCCCATCCCGATCCAAGTTTAACCCACATTGACAAACATGAGTTCGAGTGGATAGGGCTTTTTTGACCACTGCACCACAGTTAGAGCATTCTTGGGAAGTATAAGCCGGGTTAACGGCAACCGTCACCTTGCCAAACTTAACCCCAAAATACTCTAGCCACTTCCTGAATTGATACCAAAGAGCATCATTAATCGACTTGGCGAGACAGTGGTTTCTAACCAGATTCTTAACCCTCAAGTTTTCATATGCGACCAAATCGTTAGATTGGATTACGCAACGCGCCAGTCTCTTGGCGTGTTCTATGCGCTTCGCGCAGGCTTCGCCAACACGTTGCCTACTTATCTTGAGGTGTACTCGTCCTAGTCGGTTAATCGCTTTCTTTCGGTTGGATGAGCCTTTCTTTTTGCGAGAAACACGCTTTTGTCTAAATTTCAAGCGGCTCTCACCCTTTCGATAAAATGGGGTTAGGTTCGCGCTTGACCATTAGAATCGGTATAAAATTCCTTTAATCCTACGTCCAAACCAATCGCTTTACCCGTGGGCTGACTATCTACTTTAACATCCGCTTTGAGCATAAATTGAACATAGTAGCCGTCCGCACGACGAATAAGCCTAACCCGTTTGATTTGTTCGAGCGGGTAGAAATGTAAATCCCATGTTCCTTTGAGTTGAAGCTGGCCTATGCCTTTTTTGTCGGTGAAGGTTATTTTCTTACGAGTTTCTGATAGCTTCCACCCAGAAGTCTTGTATTCAACTGAACGACTGTTCTTTTTGAACTTGGGAAAGCCTTTCTTTCCTGGAATGGCTTTCCGGCAGTTATCGTAGAACCTTGCGATCACCGAATATGCTCTTTCAATGGAAGCTTGACAGGCACTGGAGTTTAAGTCGCGAGCAAAAGGAAATTCATCTCGAGCGTGTTTTGCGCTAGGCGATACAAATCCTTCTGCCCAATTCCTGAATTATCCATCCAGAAACGGACGGCTTTATTGCGGATGAACTGAGCAGTTCGGATGGCCTCATAAATGGCAATGCACGTGATTTGACTTCCCTTTGGCTTTAAACTCATTAGGGGTCGAGATAGACCTCACGGTCTACCCCTCCCATTCAGCAGCAGAACCG
>NZ_JARPLC010000183.1:0-6953 GCF_032350395.1 Limnospira sp. PMC 289.06 | reverse complement strand
AAAAATACATAGACACCCCCTACAGTCAGAAACCATAGGGGGTCATTAAGTTATTGGGGTATGTGGTTAGCTGTTAGGCTGTTAGGTGTTAGGGCTTACGCCAACCATCATGATCAATATCATCTCTGTTGATTGGGAGATGGGGTGATTGCTTTTTATCTTCTATAGCACTAGTCAATACGGTTAGGACGCAGCCTTGAGAACAGAATCCATGGCATCATGGAGAGAATCAAACTGCGTCCTAACCACCTTGACTAATGCTATAGTGCCTTTCGGCGCCGACAAAATCTCTACGCCAAAACGCCATCAGGACTCGATCGAGCACTCTCGGTACAGCGTTTAATCCATAATTGGGTTAGACCGCGATGGTCGAGTTGGGAGACTCCTGCCATGGCGCTCGGTTTCGCCTCACGAGCGGTGAGTGTTGGCCCAATGCTTTCTCTGAGGAGCTTTCGAGACTTGCCACCTTAAGTGACCAGTACCGTCAAATTAGGAGCCGTGTGCTGGGAAACTCGCAAGCACGGTTTTGTATGGGAGGGGGAGATGGCGACATCTCTCTCGACCCCTACTCAAATAGTCTCACGTTGGGTGCATCTCAGTTAAAAAATGAGTAATTGTACTTAGTGCAACCTTCACCCACAGCCCTACATAATGAGCGAAGCACCACTCACCCTCCCTCTACTCATGGATTCTCAGAAACCAGCTCAACTCCAGCAACACCTTGACGCGATTGCGGCCATTCTCTACAGCGAAGCTAACCCTGCTGAACTCACCGCCCTTGAAGCCATTGAGAAGAGTGTTCGTGCTCTTACTCAAGAACACGTCTTGCCTCAACTAGGAGTTTTTTTATCGACCAGGCAACAGACCGCCACAGTGGAAAACAACTCACCCTGACCAGTATCCTCGGTAAACTCACCCTCACTACCGCTCAAGGTCAACAACTGCAAGTGAAGCCAGGGACTCGTTGGAGTCCATACTTTGAGAAGTGTTGCTTGCTCGTTAGTGCTAATAACGCTTACCAACGAGCCGAAGAGGATATCACGATACTGACCGGGATGAGCATCTCCCACAGTACGCTCCAACGCCTTGTACAGCGAGAGGACTGGTGTGAGGTGGAGATAACTGACCCCCCACACGGAACTGAGCCTAGATGGAGGAATGGTTCGCCTGCCCACTGAGGAGAGTCAACCCTGTGAGTGGAGAGAATACAAAGGGTTAAATGTTCATGAGCAAGGGGGTGTAGCGTTCTTTAAAGATAATCAAGGACTACTGGAGTGGGGTGAATGCCCAACCCCTAGGGGAGCAGTTTACCTGTCTTGGAGATGGTCATGAGGGGGTGTGGAACATTGTCAGTGAGATGGGGACATCACAGCAACGGATGGAAGTGCTCGATTGGTATCTAATAATGGAAAATGCCAACAAGGTGCAAGGAACACCGGCTCAACAGTCGCAGATGCGAGCACTGCTATGGCGAGGAGAGACCCAGAAGGCAATTGAGTATCTACGCCCAGAGCCATGTCGGGGAGCGACGGGGTTTATCAATTACTTAAAGCATCACCAGACTAGGATTATAGACTACCAGGCTGGGCAGGAAGCGGGGCAATCGATTGGTTGGGGTCGGGTGGAGTCGTTGGTGAAACAAATTGGGATGAGGGTGAAGTTGCCGGGGGCACAATGGCGAAGGGAGAATGTGCCGAAGGTGTTGAGGCATCGCTGTGCCTACCTAAATGGCGCGTTAGCTGCTTAATCAGGGTAAGAGTAGATTTTTTCCCTGAGTAATTATACTCATCTCCTAATTGAGATGCACCCATCTATTTAATTAGTGCTACCACTTCTTATAAGGTAAGAACTTACCACACATAATCACCTGGACACGATCGCCCTTAGGATCTTCAACCTTTTCCACATCGAGGGTAAAATCGATCGCACTCATGATACCATCCCCAAACTTTTCATGGATTACCTCTTTTATAGGCATCCCATACACCTGCATGATTTCATAAAAACGATAAATCAGAGGATCAGAAGGAATAACAGGATCTAAAGAACCCTTGAGAGGAGGCACAGTCAACTCATCCGCCAACTCCGCAGGTAAACCCAAAGCCTCCACCAACTTTTTGGCTTCAGCCTCATCCGCACTCGCCTGACGATAAATCACTGACGCAATCCAAACCTCATCCCGTCCTAAAAGTTGCTCCAACTCAGTAAAACTAACACATCTTGCTTTCTTAGCAGCCAATAATTTTTCAGTAATAGGTGCAGTCATTTAAAATTCTCCTTATTTGTTGATTTTTTGATTGGTAAACATGGTAGTCCTAAATAACTTGTAATATTTAGTCCAGATAAATAGCAATAGTGGAAACCCCCAGAATTAGGAGATTTAGGGGGCAAAAACCCCGACTTTTGATATAACTGATTATCCAAACTTGTAAACCATTAGCCTTCATTGCCCCCTTGTTAAGGGAGGTAAGGGGAGATCTGATCTTACAATTCAAAAGGACTACCATAAATAAATTAATTGTTTTGTTGAGACTCCCCCCTTATTAAGAGGGTTGGGGGGGATCTAGCCCCAAATTTGCGGGGAACAGACAAGGATCTAATCCCTTTCCCAAAGGAACTTACGATCCGATTCAGCAATAGCCAGATCATTGATACTCGCAAATCGATATTGCATCAAACCATTTTCCGCAAATTCCCACATCTCATTACCATAGGCACGATACCACTGGTTAGATGAATCATGCCACTCATACTCAAACCGCACCGCAATGCGATCACCCGTAAAAGCCCATAGCTCCTTACGCAAACGATAATCCAACTCCGTTGCCCATTTACGATACAAAAAAGCCTTAATCTCCTTCCTACCAGACAAAAACTCATCACGATTGCGCCATTGAGAATCAACCGTATAAGCTAAAACAACCTTTTCAGGATCTCTGATATTCCAAGCATCCTCAGCCATCTTGACCTTTTGAGTCGCCGTCTCTAGGGTAAAAGGAGGAAAAGGGGGTTTAGATTCAGTTACCATAATCACCTTCCTAAGCCACCCTCGCTTCTTCCACGGCGCGAGTTTCTCGGTATAAATGTTCCTCCATCGCCACCTTCAAATCATGATAGGCGGGATGTTCTTCCACCTCAAGACGATTGCGAGGACGAGGAAAAGGCACATCCAACACCTGAGCAATACCGGCCGCAGGACCTTTGGTCATCATAATAATCTTATCAGACAGTAACAAAGCCTCATCAATACTGTGAGTAATCATGATTACAGTTTTGCGATGTTCTTCCCAAATTCGCTCGATTTCTTCCTGCAAAAAACCACGAGTTAGAGCATCTAGCGCCCCAAAAGGCTCATCCATCAGCAAAATATCAGGATTAATAGCCAAAGCTCTGGCTATCCCTACCCTTTGCCTCATACCCCCTGATAACTCATGGGGATGTTTTTTTGCCGCCCCTTCCAGGTTCACCATTTGTAAATGCTCTTTTACAATTCTTTTTAAATTGGTAGGAGACATTTTCGGGTAAACCGTCTCCAGGGCAAAGCGGATATTTTCCTCCACCGTCATCCAAGGCATGAGGGCATAATTTTGGAACACCATACCACGATCAGGCCCAGGCCCTGTGATGGGTTCTTTGTTCATCATTACCGAGCCTGTAGTTGCCGAGGTTAAACCAGCGATAATACTCAATAAAGTAGATTTACCACAACCCGAAGGGCCAATGATACTGACAAAATTATTGTATTCAATATTGAGATTGATATTTTCAAGGGCGACAAAAGTTTTTTTCTTACTGCCAAATAAGCCATGCTTAGTAGAAAATACCTTTGATACTCCCCTTAAACATACCTGAACAGTATCTGGGGCTTCAAGATAAGTTAAATATTCTGGTTGATTAGATACAGTCATTATTTTTTACCGAAAGAAACAAGATTTTCAAGGAAGATAAAAATTTGGTCAAGTATTAAACCCACCAAACCGATGATGATAATGGCAACGATAATATTAGGTAAATATAGGTTATTCCATTCATTCCAGATGAAGTAACCTAACCCTGTGCCCAAAAGCATTTCTGCCGCCACGATTACCAACCAAGAAATACCCATACTGATTCTTAATCCCGAAATAATATTAGGTAGTGCCGCCGGAATAATTACCTTAAAAATAGTGCGCCAACGGGAAGCACCCAAAGTTCTCGCCACATCAAGATAATCGGAGTTAACATTACTAACCCCAAAAGCTGTATTGACAAGGGTAGGCCAAATACTACTGATTAAGATAATAAAAATACCTGTTTTTTCGGAATCTCGGAATAAATATAAACCCAAAGGCAACCAAGCCAAAGGAGAAACTGGTTTGAGTAACTGTACATAGGGGTTAAACGCTTTCGCAGCAATTTTAGAAATACCGATTAAAATGCCCAAGGGTACGGCAATCACCGAAGCCATAATATAACCGATTGCCACCCGTCGCAAACTAATCAATAAATTCCAACCAATACCCATATCATTAGGGCCATTATTGAAAAAAGGATTAGTCAACCACCACCACAACTCCTTAATAGTCACAGAAGCGGTAGGTACTCCTTGGGAAAATAGTTCCAGATTTGCCCCTATTTCCCACGATGAGAGAAAAATGCCGAGGGAAATAAGGAATATCCCCAGCGCTTTTATGTTTTCATTTTCTAAGAATTGTTTAAATTTATTGTCTTGAGTAATATTCATCTTTACTGCAATTAGTGTTCTCTTTCTTGCCAAAACAACAAGGCAAACTCTGCATTAGTTTTACCCCCCTATCCACAAAAAATTGTGGAATTGATAAGTAACTATTCATTACCCCCTTATTAAGGGGCTAGGGAGGATAAACTCCTAGAAGCCAAACTCATCAATTTGAGCCTGTATATAGCCTTCTGGATCTTGAGGGTTAAATTCATCCAAAGCCAGGGTTTCCGTGCGATAAATATCATCAGGGGGAGTTTGTCCTAATTCCTGAGCCAATTCCCTCGCTAAATCCGTTAAAAACACATCCTGCCCGATTTCGTCATAACTACCATCAGCGATCAATTGGGCTGCCCTACCATTTCCTGAAATATCCCAACGGACTAACTGAGACGTAATCCAGTTAGCAAAACTCTGCCAAGGATAGGGGTCAAAATCGATGCGATCGGGTACATTAAAACTATTACCCAAACCATCTTCAAAATTACCCGTTAATACGGCTTTAACCACCTCCACAGGTTGATTAAGGAAAGATCTACCAGAAATAGCCTCGGCAATTTCCTCCCTATTTCCTGACTCACTAGCGTAATCCGTTGCCTGAATAATTGCTTTATTCAAAGCTCGGAAAGTATTAGGATTATCGTTTATCCAAGTATCACTGGCTGCAAAAGCACAACAGGGATGACCATCCCAAAGATCTTTGGTAAGTTTATAAATAAACCCTGCCCCTTCAAAAACGGCTCTTTGGTTAAAAGGATCAGGCATCAAGAAACCATCAATATCTCCAGCAATTAGCTGGGCAATACTATCTGGGGGAGGTACAGAGCGAATGGTAACATCAGTATCGGGATTAATACCACCAGTGGCGAGATAATATCTGAGCAGTAAATTGTGCATTGAATAAGGGAAAGGTACACCCAAAACAAAGCCTCTAAAATCTTCTGGCTTATTGACATTACCCCGATGCTTGTCGGCGATGGTAATGGCTTGACCATTAATATTTTCAATACTAGCCAGTTTCACTCCAAAGGTAGCCGAGCCTAATCCTAAAGTCATGGCGATGGGCATGGGGGCTAACATATGATAAGCATCCAATTCCCCCGCAATGGCGGAATCTCTTATCGCTCCCCAGCTTGGCATTCTGACGTTCTGAGTATTTAGACCATGTTTTTGATAAAAGCCCAAAGGCTGAGACATAATAATGGGAGTTGCACAGGTAATGGGAATAAAGCCTACTCGTAAATCTGTTTTTTCCAAATCCGATACATCTGGGGGAGGATCATCAGGCTCAATTACCGTATCCCCACAAGCATTTACCAGGGTAACAAGGGCTGCACCGATGGCAATATTTTGTAAAAACTTACGGCGACTTACTTCCCCATTACGGATGGCATCCCCAAAAAACTGCCCAGATTTTGCTCCAAAGGCGGCAGAAAAGGCATTATCCAAACCTCCCGCTTGTTTTGCTAATTCCAAGACCAATTTTTCACGCTTGGGATTACCTTTACCCGCCATTTTCAAAAATAACTCTTTTCTTAGTTCGGCGGTACTCAGAGCATCGGCAATATCAAATGTTTGGGGTTTATATACTCCCATCTTGGTCAAGTCATTGATCATGTGCAAAGGATCACTGGGCATGGTTTCCATGAATTCCCAATGAGATTGACTTGGATGAAATTTACCACATTTAATACAAAGGTTTTCTACTCCTTTCCATTCATCTCGCTGAGATAAGACCGTCTTTGCGAATTTCATGATTATACATGTGAGTAGATAAACTGACCATGTGCATTAAACTGTTTTTCTCCGACATGAACTGTATCAATAGATACTTTTACCTGAAGTTTTTTCCCTTTTTTGCGCTCAACCATTTTATTTAACCAATATAAAATTGGCGCTGGTGCGTTGGCTGTTAGGCGGTGCGGGTGCTGGTTTGTTGTTAGTTGTCCAGTGTTTGTTGGCTCGTTGCCGGCTGGGCAGTTCGGGCGGGGCTTGCCGCTCTCTGTTTGGGCGATGTAGTGGCTTGCGGGCGGGCGTTTGTTAGCTCGCTCGCTTTTTTTTTGCGGATAACAGGTTAGGCAATCCCCTTATTTAGGATAACCGCGGCAATTCTGTTTCCATAAAGTGCAACTTCTTGGTGCGAGACGTTTAGGAGTCAAATAAGGCGGCAATGCCTGAAACAACCTCCGAGTGGGACTTTCACCCCTTGGTGAAATATAAGGGACTCGTACCCTGA
>NZ_JARPLC010000182.1:0-7073 GCF_032350395.1 Limnospira sp. PMC 289.06 | reverse complement strand
TGCCAATAGATTTGAAACCCGTTTTTAGAAGAGATGGCTATTTGTATAAATTTTCCTGAGTTTTCCGGTAATTACCAGGTTATAGATATACTGCCGGGTAGAGTAACTCATGAGTAAATGAGTATTGATCAATATTTATAAACTCATGACTAAATGAACTAAGAAAAGTCATCAAATTTGGGATTTTAGACTTGCTAAGGACTATCGACAAATGTTATCTATTTTAGTTATTGATGATGAACCTGACAACTTTGATGTGATTGAAACCTTTTTGAGTAATCAAGACTATCAGCTACATTATGCTGCTAGTGGACAGGAGGGAATTTCCGCACTCAAATTAATCCAGCCAGATTTGATTTTGCTGGATGTGATGATGCCAGCTATTGATGGGATTGAAGTTTGTCGCCGCATTAAAGCTATGCCACTATGGCAATCTACACCTATTATTATGGTGACGGCATTATCTTCTAAAGAAAGTTTAGCTAAATGTATCGCAGCGGGAGCGGATGACTTTATCGGGAAACCCGTTAATGCTTTAGAATTACGGTCTCGTGTCCATTCAATGCTGAGAATTAAGCAACAATATGACCAAATTTCTCATTTGTCTAATGTGCAGAAGAATACAATTCAAGTACTCGAAAAAACTCTGGTCAGACTGCGGGGTAATTTAGCCTCTAGTCTCTCCCACGAACTAAATACCCCTCTAAATGGTGTTTTAGGAATGCTCGCCCTGGTGATGGAGGATCTGAAGGATATAGAAGATGTGGAGATGTCGGAAACAGTGGAGATGTTAAGGTTGGCGTATCAATCAGCCTGTCGCCTGGAAAATTTAGTCAAAAGATTCCTAATTTATTTGGAATTGGAACTGATAAGTAGCGAGGAAAAAGAAGTTCCGCCAGGGTCTACAATGTTATCTTTGTATTTTGTGGAACCTATCTGCAAAAAATATGCACCGGATAGCCAACGCTATGATGATTTTAAGTTGGATATAGAACCGGCTACCGTGGCGATATCAGAGCGGTATTTGTCGATTATTTTAAATGAGTTGATTGACAACGCTTTGAAATTCTCCAATCCGGGGAAACCCATCTCGATTCGCTCTCAGATTATCGGGGAAAAACTAGGGCTATGGATTCATGATTTGGGGCGTGGGATGACGGAAGAGCAAATCAATCAAATCGGTGCTTTTATGCAGTTTGAACGCAAAAGCTATGAGCAACAAGGCCTGGGTGTTGGTTTAAAAATCGTGGATAAAATTGTTGAATTGGTGGGAGGAACCATACAAATTAATAGCAGATACAATCAAGAAACGATGATATATATTACTTTACCGATTGTTCATTAGCTATTAAATAATACAAATAACCCTATTGTCACGTTACAACGTATCATATTTATATTAAGATGGTGAAACTAGATGCCGTGGAACCATAGATAGTTGTTGAATTGCTAAGGAAAATCTACCGATGTTATCAATTTTAATTGTGGATGATGATCCAGATAATTTTGATGTAGTTGAAACTTGTTTGATTGATGAAAACTATCATTTACACTATGCTTATAGTGGACAAGATGCACTTTCAGTAATTAATGTAATCAAACCGGATCTAATTTTACTGGATGTAATGATGCCAGTTATGGACGGTATTGAGCTTTGTCGCCGTATTAAAGCTATGAGTGAATGGGAAGGAACACCGATTATTATGGTGACGGCATTATCTTCTAAGGAGAGTCTAGCTGAATGTCTGGCGGCGGGAGCAGATGACTTTATTGCGAAACCTGTTAATCGCTTAGAATTGCTGGCACGGATGCGCTCTATGCTCAGAATTAAGCAACAATATCAACTACTAGCCGATTTTAACACGAAATTGGAACTGATGGTTGAAGAACGCACGGCTCAGTTACAAAGGCTGATAGATGAAGATATGCTAACGCAGCTACCAAGTCGGGCGCAGTTATTACAAAAACTATCGGATAGCTACGTTGACAGCAGCGGGGAAAATTATGCGATCGCCTATCTCGACTGTGACCAATTCAAAGAGCGTTAATGGTGCTTTTGGTTACCAGGTGGTAAATCAACTACTGAGAGCGATCGCAGAACGTCTTAAACAACATCTGCGCCCCGGAGATGTACTATGTAGAGTGGGAGAGGACGAGTTTTGTTTTGGGCTGAAAAACATTTATGCAACCGGAGAATTAACAGATTGGATTAATGGAGTAATGGGGTCATTTACCGAGGCTTTTCAGATAGAAAATTGTGATATTTTTATGTCTGTTTGTATGGGAATTGCCCTAGATACGGAAGTAAACTCTAATGCTGAAGCCCTATTACAAGCAGCGGATACGGCAATGTACAAAGCCAAAGGGCGGGGAAAAGGTTGCCATCAAATCTTTAACCGAGAAATGACGGCGGCCACACTTAAACGGCTGACTCTGGAAACGGATTTACAAAGGGCGATCGCACAACAAGAGTTTTCACGTAATTGACGACCATTCTGAGGCTGGCCACAGAGGATGTGGTGGGTTTTGAAGCATTAGTGCGTTGGCGACACCCCCAGCGAGGTTTAGTGTCACCAGGAGAGTTTATCCCCTGTATGGAGGAAACGGGTTTAGTGGTGAATCGGGGGTTTATTGGTGCTACAACAAGCCTGTGAACAACTACACAAGTGGCATCAACAGGGTAATTCTGATTTGATGATGAGTGTTAATATGTCGGTGCGTCAGTTTGCCAGTCCTACGCGCTTTGGTAGATATAGATCGGGTTCTGGCTAATACGGGAGTGAAACCAGAGGCTATAAAGTTGGAGATTACCGAAAGTGCATTAATGGATAATCCAGAAATGGCGATCGCCCTAACATCAGAATTGCGATCGCGAAAAATTGGGATCAGTTTGGATGATTTTGGTACAGGTTACTCTTCTTTAGGCTACTTGCACCGTTTCCCCATTGACACTTTAAAGATAGATAGATCTTTTGTGAACCAAATGCAGCCAGTACGTCTGAATCATCAGGTAGTGGAAACGATTGTAGCATTGAGTAATCAATTGGGTAATGGTGCGATCGCAAACGGTATCGAAACAAGGGATCGGTTAAAGTATCTTCAGAATATAGTATGGCTATTTGGTCAGGGCTATCTATTTTCTATGCCCCGAAGAGCATCAGATATTGAGGCGAATATTTTAAAATTGTCCCAGGCGCGCTAATTAATGCTAAATGAATCTTGTATAACCCATACTGAAACTCCCACTGCGGCTTATGTACATATTCCCTTTTGTCGCCGCCGCTGCTACTACTGCGATTTTGCGGTGTCTGTGGTGGGCGATCGCCGCCATGGGGAAAATTCTGGGATGATTCAGGAATATGTAAATTTTCTGTGTGAGGAAATTGTTAATCAAAGGCATTTCGGACTTCCGCTGAAAACAGTATTTTTTGGGGGGGGGACTCCCTCTCTGTTATCGGTTCAGCAGTTCGATCGCCTGATGAAAACCATTAGCGATCACTTGGGAATTGCGAGTGATGCTGAGATCTCGGTAGAAATGGACCCAGGGACTTTTGATTTAGGGAAATTACAGGGATTTGTGGCGGCGGGGGCCAATCGGGTGAGTGTGGGTGTACAAGCGTTTCAGGATGATTTATTAAGGCTTTGTGGTCGATCGCATACTGTGGCGGATATTTGGAGGGCGATCGATTTAATTAATCAAGTGGGTGTTGTGAACTTCAGTATTGATCTGATTTCTGGTTTACCCCATCAAACCCCAGAAATGATGCAAGAGTCCCTAGATCAGGTTTTGAGCATTAATCCTGCTCATGTTTCCCATTATGATCTGATTGTGGAACCTCAAACGGCTTTTGGTCGCTACTATAAACCGGGAGAGTTTCCCCTTCCTGATGATCAAACTACAGCCAACCTCTATCGACAGGCGCAAAAATGCCTGACTTCCCGGTTCAAACATTATGAGATTTCTAATTATGCGCGACCTGGGTTTGAATGTCGCCATAATTTGGTTTATTGGCATAATCAACCTTACTATGGCTTTGGTATGGGGGCGGCGAGTTATGTGGGGGGGTATCGACTGACGCGACCGAGAACCCGCGATCGCTATTATCAGTGGTTACGGTCCTCCGGGGGGGGAGGGGCGAGCGAAAGTTGGCTGGTTTCTGATAGTGCTGATCTTCCACCCGCCCCTACAGAGGCGATCGCGATTATTTTAGGATCGGATATTCTGTTAGAAACTTTGATGCTGGGACTGCGGTTAGCTAGTGGGGTGGATCTTCTTAGGCTTCAACAGCAATTTGGGGAAGTGGCTGTAAGTCAAATTACTGATATTCTCAAACCTTATGGCGATCGGGGTTGGGTGGAGGTAGTCTATACTGAGGAAGAACCGGACAAGCCAGCGAAGCGTCACCTACGACTGACAGACCCGGAGGGGTTTTTATTCTCCAATACCATTTTAGCGGACCTTTTTGGCCACTTGCAGATTTCCGATGAGGTATGAGTGGTCTGGGGGTATCACCAAAATAAAAACATATCGGGAACGATTGGGATGTGATAATAAACATGATCAGTCAGTGATAGCGATCGCGACACTTATTTACCCAGATCCATCATACTTAAAAGTAAGCCATTAGATAGACTAGCTAACTCTGGCCTTGTTGTTATTCTTTAGAAATAATTAAAATGGGGATTCTGATTTGATGCAATCTTTTAAGATGATGGACACACACAACGGCTAAGGTCCGAACCGAGAGCTAAACCTCCGTGGGTTAACTCGCCCCAAATCGGCGAAGATCCCGGAAATAGCGATCGGGGTTGGTTTCCCGTAGATCTAACATAGATGGAAGGGAGAATTAGCCTAGGTCATTCTCATCAGGGGAGAAGCATTATCAGTTTCAGGGTCCACGGATTTTTAGCAATTTGGCTTAATCTGAGAATTTGGTCCCTCATCAAGTTGGGGTCAGGGATCAAGTTTAACAAAGTCAGTATCGACAAACTTTTTTTAGTTCCCAGAGGATTTAACCATGATGTCAAACTTATATCAATTGAATAACCATCAGACGAATAAACAACTTTGTTGCTACTATAACGATAGCCAAAAAATTGAGATTGCTCGGATTTCTAACATTGATAACTGGTATTTAGAGCATATTGTATTTCCCGGAGAAAGATTTTTATTTGAAGCGCCATCAGATGCGGAATTAGAAATCTATTTTCCTGGGAAAGGTAAGCCAGTTTTGAGGCAAAAACTGTTATGTTTACATTTGATTGTAGACGAAGGCGAAGACCTGAAGTTTGCCAGCTAGAAGTTGATGATAACTACCAATAATCAGTGATAACCTGGATGGGTTGAGCGGCTAATAACTAGGGTGGCTAACTATCCAGGTTTCTGATGTTTAAGTAGGGAAAATCGGGAGGCGATCGCTATTCTAAATGCTGAATATTTCTAGCTTGTTTAGCCTGTTCAACATCTACGAAATATAGACCGACCAAACCAACTATAAAAAACACAATTAATGCCAGGATAGAATTGCGTGCTGTTCCCGTCACCTGGAGGATTACAGCAAATAGGAAAGGTCCGAAAATGGCGGAACCTTTGTTAAAAACTGAGTAAAACCCATAAAATTCAGCCGCCGCCCAAGGTGGAATGATGGAGCCATAAAAGGAACGACTGAGAGCCTGGGACCCCCCCAAAACCAATCCGACAATTCCCCCTAAGACAAAATACTCAGTGGGGCTATTCATAAAATAAGCATAGATAACTACAATCGACCATCCCACCAAAGAAATCATTAAAGCTGTTTTGGAGGTAGTCAATTCGGCGAGTTTACTAAAACCCAAAGCCCCGAAAAAACTGACAAACTGGATCACCAATAGGGTAATCATGAGAACATTTTGGGAAAAACCCAACTCCTCGGAACCGTAGATAGTGGCCATGGTAATCACAGTTTGAATGCCGTTGTTATAAATCATGTAAGCAATGAGAAACCGTAGTAAATGCTTAAATAAACGCACCTTCCTGACGGTGACAATGGTTCTGAGAAGTCCCACCTGTATATAAGCGCGCCAGGGTGGTAAATGTTGATATTCCGGGGGAATTTCCTCAAAGGTTTGGGCTTCTTTGAGGTTAAAAAATGTGATTAAGGAAAAACCACCCCACCAAACTGCTGCCATTAAAATGGCGAGTCTGGCTGCTAGTTCGGCAGAAATACCAATGGTTTGATGTCCAGCAATTAAAGCTAAAGATAAGGCTAATTGCAAGCCACCGCCTATATATCCCCAAGCAAAACCTTGACCAGAAACCCAGTCCATTTTATCTTCCGATGCAATACTGGGGAGGAAGGCATCATAGAAGATATTGCCGCCGACAAAGCCAATTTGGGCTATAATAAAGAGAGTTAGGGTTTTCCAGACATCTCCTGTACCACAAAAAAACAGTAGACTAGCAGCTAGGCAGCCTGTATAAGCACAAATTATTAAAAATTTCTTTTTGGATGCGGAAAAGTCGGAAACTGCCCCCATAATAGGGGCTACCATAAACACTAAAAAGGCAGCCAAACTGGTGACAAATCCCCATAAGGCGGTGGCGCTATAGTTAATTCCAGCTATGGTGACTCCGCCGGGGGGGACGACGACGGACGCAAAGTAAGCGGGGAGAACGGCTACGACAACGGTGGTGACATAGGCAGAGTTAGCCCAGTCATACATGATCCAACCGAAAATCTGGCGGCGATCGTTGAGTTCTGGGGTATGATTCATAGATTTGGCAAGTTTTAAGGAGGAATTGAGTTTTCATAGCTTACTGATGGAAAGGTAATATATTGCCGTGATTGATGCAACTTATATAGGCGAAATATAGGCGAAGCGTTTATACGAGTTAACTGACTTGGCTGGCGATCGCTTTAGTTTTTCTGTATGATGATTATGGCCATGAGTTATGGCTAGGTGATTGAACCATAACAGCTTGAGAACCTGTTATCCGTTAGGGCCACAGACAATTCTACTCCCAAGTCCTAACGGATTTTTGTGGCTTTGGCTTGATTGTGCGATCGCGTTTACCTCTTGTCCCTGGCTGTTCA
>NZ_JARPLC010000181.1:0-7127 GCF_032350395.1 Limnospira sp. PMC 289.06 | reverse complement strand
TGCCATGGATTCTGTTCTCAAGGCTGCGTCCTAACCGTATTGACTAGTGCTATATCTGGGAGACAGACCTAGGGTGAGGGCAATGTCTTAAGGGACTGGTGAACAAGCTGTATGTAAAGAAATGTTAAGTTGGGGCCGGGAAAATTTTTTTTCTGGGGGGGGTTGCTTTTCCGGGCGACTTGCGCTACACTTTTTATATAATTGGGATATTGCTAATTTTATTTTTAGTAAATAAATTTCAATTATGTAACTATAATATCCAAATGCTATCATGAGTTCCCAGTGGTTGTCAAGGGTTGGCGCGGGTTCCGAGCCAAAAAAAATTTTTTAATGTTAAAAAAGGCATATTTTCCCAGGAAGAAAAGCCGGGGAATCCTGGTTAATTAACCTTTAGGAATAGACACTTTCTAGGGATTGAAAATCTCGTTCAACTTCCGCCCACAGCGTGCGATTGTGAGGGTCAGTACGGAGGGCTTTTTTGAGGTAATTGCGGGCTTTATCGGTTTGGCGTTCTTTGATAAGTTGACGCGCCCAACGTTGATAAGTAATAGCCTGCCACTGTCGGATTTCCTGGTCTTGGGGGATTCTGTGGGCTAGTCCTTCCACTAAAGCGATCGCCCTAGGAAAGCGCTGATATCTGAGTAATTGCTGCAATTGTTTATAGCAATTTTCCTTCAATTTCTGCTCAGTTTCGGAGAGTTCCTGGTTAAATTGAATCCGGTTTTCCGGGTGATAGACCTTAGTTTTAACCCTGGGGAAATGGGTGGTTGTACCCTGGTGAAATTGGGTATAAGAGGCAGTAGCCCAAGCCATTTCGGACTCTGGTTTAGCGACATCTAACAGAAACTTATAAGCCTCAGTTAAGGCGATAAATCTTTCTTGGGCTTGGGGATTATTTTGATTAACATCAGGATGATATTGTCGGGCGAGTTTCCGATAGGAAGCCTTGACCGCTTCCAAACTCGCCCCTGATCTTAAACCCAATGTGCGATAGTAATCCGTTGTGTCCATCTAGGTTTAATCTACCCCAGTTTAAGCAAGAACCGAACCCGCACCACAAGAAACGCGGGCGTGATTAGTTTAGCAGAAATCTGGCTATGGCTAAACTGGGCGTTCTTCAATGACCTGATCAATTAAACCATATTCGTGGGCTTCGGCGGCGGACATAAAGTAATCGCGATCGGTGTCTTTCTCAATTTTTTCGAGAGTTTGACCGGATCTTTCTGCTAACATCTCATTGAGGACCTTACGAATTCGGAGAATTTCTTTAGCCTCAATTTCAATATCAGTGGCTTGTCCGCGAGTCCCCCCCAAAGGTTGGTGAATCATAATCCTAGCATGGGGGAGGGCTAGGCGTTTACCTTTAGTTCCCGCAGCCAGGAGAAATGCACCCATAGAAGCAGCCATACCCACGCAGATAGTCACCACATCAGACCTGATATATTGCATGGTATCGTAAATCGCCATCCCGGCAGTTACCGAACCGCCAGGGGAATTGATATAGAGGTAAATGGGTTTGGAGGGGTCTTCGGAGTCCAAATACAGCATATAAGCGACGATCGCATTAGCAATACCGTCGTCAACCTCTTCCGACAAAAAGATAATTCGTTCGCGGAAAAGTCTTTCATAGATACTGATCCACTGTTCATAGGTACTACCAGGAAGGCGATAAGGAACACTAGGAACACCAATAGGCATAATTACTAATCCTTTTGTTGTGTCTGTATAAGATTGGTTGAATTTAACGGGAGATTTTCCCCGGTGGCGATCGCCAGTCTACCGTCGGGGGGTTGGTGAGGAGAGCAGATCAACAATTAATCATCAACAATTAATTATCAATTGTCTCCTCTTTTCTGGTAGTTTACCGATACCCGACGGAGGAAATCAAGTCAACTTTAGAGTTGTTAAAACACGGTCGATGATACCATACTCTTTCGCCTCTTCTGGAGTCATGTAAAAAGTGCGGTTCATGTCCTTAGTCAATTTCTCAATGGTTTGACCAGTATTTTGGTGAAAGATATCCATCATTAAAGCCCGTTTCGAGAGGATCTCGTCAGCGGTTACTTGAATATCGGTAGCTTGTCCTTGGGTTCCGGTTTGGGGGTTATAAAGAGTAATCATGGAATTAGGAAGACTAGCCCGTTTACCTTTGGAACCGCAGGACAATAACAAAGCTGCCATCCCCACTGCTTGACCCAAACAGATAGTCACAATCTCCGATTTGATGTGTTGCATAGTGTCATATACAGCCAAAGCCGCCATGACTGACATCATTCCCATGGACTCATTAGCCATACCTGCTAGGACTGGATCACCAATGGAGTTGATGTACATATAGATGGGTTTATTCTGATCGTCGGAGTCAAGATACAACATAGCCGACACCAGGGAATTAGCGACACCGGTTGTCAGAGGCTGATTCAGAAAAATAATTCGTTCTTGACTCAAACGAGTATAGATGTTAACCCACTGCCAGTATTGACTACCAGGAATCTGATAAGGAACGCGAAGAACTTCATCGACAGCCATAATTTGTAAGCACAAGCAAGTTTACTACACACCAACGGGTAATTGTTTGGGCAATTCCTTAGTGCTTTCGAGAACCCGATCAATCAACCCATATTCTTTAGCCGCCTCTGGTGTTAAATAGAACATCCGATCGGTATCTTTGGCAATTTTTTCCACAGGTTGTCCGGTATTTTGGGACAAAATATCCAAGATCGATGCTTTGTTGGCGAGGACTTCTTTAGCCCTAATTTGGATATCAGTAGCCTGAGAGCGTCCCATCCCCATACGAGGTTGGTTTAAAACAATGGTGGCATGGGGGAGACTGGTACGACAGCCTTTTGTCCCGGCGGAAAGAATCATCGCGGCTGTACCCATAGCCTGACCAATGCAGATAGTATGCACAGGGGGTTTGACATAGCTCATGGTATCGCAAATCGCGAAGGCTTCGGTATCTTGTCCGATCGCATCTCCCGTATACCAAGAGGTTCCGGTAGAGTTGATATAGAAGTAAATAGGCTTTTCTGGATCGGAAAATTGCAGATAAAGCAACTGGGCGATAATTAGTTTGGTGACATCAACCCCTAGTTGTCGCTTATAGTCGTCCGAGGAAACTAGAGGCGACCCTAGATAGATAATCCTTTCCTTGAGTAGCAAGGAGGGTAGGTCTGGGGGTGGTGTCCTAATGGCACTGTCGCTGTAGTAGTATGGTGATTGCACAGTATAAACCGATGAACTCATCAAAGAGGTTAAACTATATACTAACGCAACTCGTGGCTCAGTCCTGTGAATAACCGGATGGGAAATTACCGACCATCTGAATTTTGAGTTGCGTCCTATACTCAAATAGGATTTTCACATCCCGGAGGTCTTCTATGAAAGTCAGTTTGCAGCCTTCCCTCAACGATCCGAACCTAGACCCAAATCAAGAATCGAATCAGCGTCAACTGTCAATTTCGGTTTCAGCGGTTCCTGATCCGTTTGAGGGTCAAGTTCCCATGAATCTATGTTTGATTTTAGACCACAGTGGTTCTATGAATGGTCAACCATTGGAAACGGTGAAACAGGCGGCGAAAGAACTTATCGATCGCTTAAATGTAGGCGATCGGATTTCGGTAGTTGCTTTTGATCACCGAGCTAAGGTATTGGTTCCTAATCAAGACCTCACCGATCCTGATGGTATCAAAAAAAAGATTGATGGTTTGCGCTGTTCCGGGGGAACGGCTATTGATGAAGGTATCAAGCTGGGAATTGAGGAGTTAGGAAAGGGTAAACAGGATCGGATTTCTCAAGGGTTTCTTCTCACTGACGGGGAAAATGAACACGGGGATAATAAACGTTGTCTCAAACTCGCCAAACTGGCCACGGAATATAAGTTAACTATTAATTCTTTGGGATTTGGAGACGACTGGAATCAGGATATTTTAGAGAAAATTGCCGATGCGGGTGGCGGTGCTTTGGGATATATTGAATACCCCGAACAGGCGATCGCTGAGTTTGGCCGTCTGTTTACCCGTATGCAATCGGTGGGACTCACTAACGCTTACCTATTATTCTCCCTATTTCCTTATGTCCGCTTGGCTCAACTCAAGCCAGTCGCACAGGTTTATCCTGATACTATTGAACTTCCTATACTGCCAAAAGGAGAACAACTCGCGGTTCGCTTGGGGGATTTAATGAAAGATACCGAACGGATTATCTTGGCTAACCTTTATGTTGATGTTGGCAATTTGCCGATCAGTAAACAGGCGATCGCTCAAGTTCAAGTCCGCTATGATGACCCGGCTTTGGGTATTGAAAAGCTCTATTCTCAGCCGGTTTTGGTGGAAGCTAATGTCCTCGGAGATTATCGCCCTACTTCCGATCCCAAGGTTCAAAAACATATTTTGGCTTTGGCTAAGTACCGACAAACTCAAATCGCTGAAACTAAACTACAACAAGGCGATCGCGCCGGTGCTGCTACTATGTTACAAACAGCGGCTAAAACCGCTTTACAAATGGGCGACAACAGTGCTGCTACTGTCCTCCAAGGTAGTGCAACTCGCCTCCAGTCCGGCGAAGAACTATCGGACTCCGAACGCAAGAAAACTCGCATAGCATCGAAAACTACTCTCAAGTAGAATGGGTAATTGGGCGGCAAATCAATGTTATGCCGCTTCCCTCTTCTATCTTCTCCCCCAATCTTGTTGATATAAATTGTCAATAAATTTATCAGCCCCGGCGCTAAGGGTTGACAAGCACGGGGAACTAATGGTAGGATATTGACATACAGTTAAATAATGGAAATATTAGTCAAAATAATAAAATTGCGAATATTCCCATTATATAAAAGTGTAGCAGAAGTCACCCCAAAAAGCAAGCACCCCCCGCCAAAAAAATTTTTCGCAACATTTCTTAATTTTTTGTTACAAAAGTTAATATATGGGGGATGAATTAAAAGAGGGTTTCGAGTTCTGCGAGGGCGCGATCGAGGTTGTCGTTGATTAAGGTGTGGTGAAATTCCCCGGCGGCGGCGATTTCAGTTTTAGCGCGTTGAATACGACGAGCGATCGCCTCTTGGGAGTCAGTGGCGCGATTTCGTAGACGGTTCTCGAGTTCTTGTAGAGAAGGTGGAAGGATAAAAATTCGCAGAGCCTGTGGAAAGGTCTGTGAGATCTGTCTAGCGCCTTCTAGTTCAATTTCGAGTAGAACATTCTCTCCCTGCTGAATTTTATCTTGGACAGCCAAGCGGGGTGTCCCGTAGAAATTTCCGGCAAACTCAGCCCATTCTAGTAGCTCTTGTTGTTGAACCATTTGTTGAAAGCGATCGCGAGTGACGAAAAAATAGTCTTTTCCATGGACTTCTCCGGGACGGGGAGAACGGGTAGTAACGGAGACGGAAAGATGGAGTTGTGGATATTTTTGGAGAAGCGATCGAATAATCGTTCCTTTTCCCACGCCACTAGGTCCGGTAATGACAATGAGCTGGCCAGTTTTGCTGTCAATCATCTTAATATAGTTTTAGGTGAACCCAGATAGGTTTATGAAAGGCGATTAGCACCGTTTTTCTCAACCACAAATCGGTTAGCGACGGTTTCTGGCTGAATAGCTGAGAGAACCACATGATTGGAGTCGGTAATAATCACGGCTCTGGTGCGCCGTCCATAGGTAGCATCAATAAGCTGTCCTCGGTCTCGTGCGTCTGTAATGATACGCTTAATGGGGGCTGATTCGGGGCCGACAATAGCGATGACACGATTACCACAGATAATATTGCCAAAGCCGATATTAATGAGTTGAATATCCATAAAATTTCTACAGGTAGAATAAAGGTAGGTGCGATGGCTTTGATGGCATGAGCCCATAAATTGTATATTCTTACCAACTCGAAAGTATCGCCCACAAAAATTGTAGTCGGATCGGCTCCCATAATCAATATTTAATCTGAAAAACTCTATCTAGGGGCTGATGGGGTCTCTTTTCCCTGGAGACAAAGGAAACCGGGGAGATGATGAAAACTGAGTCCTGTTGCTGCTTAAAAAACTAGATAGGAGGGTTGATGAACTAGATCACTTAATTTTGTGATCTGTGTCAGTGCTGGTGTCAAAAATATGTGAACCCACTAATTAAGATTTTTGTATGAGTATTTGCTTGTGAGTATTTAAAGTTTAGTTTAATCAGGGTCTTGCTTCCCCAGTCGAGGCTGGCTACGATGGCGATTACTAGCCTGCTGAGTATACCATTTATACCATTCTGTAGAGCTACGAATAGCGAGCCAGAGCAAGAATAAAGCAATTAACCCCCCCTGTTCAGGAGCATCAAAAGCAAACATAACCAGAGCAATACACAAACCATCCTGGACAAAAATTGCCCATAGAGGTAAGCCTCGCAGACGGTAAAACCATCCCGCTTGTACCAATTGTAAGACTAAAGCCAAAAGTCCCCCAACAATTCCCAGCAACCACAACAACCAGGAGGGGAAAGAACTGGCTTCAGCGATCGCCAAACCCATAATCGCTCCGACTACGGGACTAAACACCAGTTGAAATACCTGGAGAATGCGCTGTCCTAATAATTGTTTCGAGGCGAAAAGTTCAAAGAGGGACCAGCTCACCAAAACACCAATTACCACCTTGGGAGACAGAGCCGAAAGAAGTGGTACATCAGACCATAAATTATTTCGCAGTAATCCAATTAGTAGGAGTGGAAGCGCAATTCTCATACCTCCTGCTGCTGATGCGGAAAGAACTGCTAAAATTTCAATCATAGAAAGCCATTATGCTCCAGTAACTCGAGAAGGATGGTTTTATCCTAGCACCCCATCAAAATCAGTCCAGTCATGTTCAGGGGGGAAGGGTAGAGAATGGGGTCGCCCCCATCCCCTCCCATTCAAAACCGTACTTGAGACTTTCGCATCATAGGGCTCCCGATGTGGATGCCCAATTGGTCAGTGGTACAGTGTTGACTTCACCGCTTAGTCCTTCTTCTTTCAGAACTATATGCACACGTAGTCTTTAAACTCGTCTTCGCCATAACACCCCCACCGGTCGCCGGACCTACATCCACACCGTGGCGCGTCTGCTTAATCTGTTCAATCTGAGCAATAAACTCCTCTCGCTGTTGCTGATCACGTTCTTGGTAGC
>NZ_JARPLC010000180.1:0-7183 GCF_032350395.1 Limnospira sp. PMC 289.06 | reverse complement strand
TGTTTTGTGGCCATGCTCTTGGGCAAAAGCCTTGAATTTATGCCAGTCGGTAATTTTGTGGTTATTGCCAGGTCGGTGATTAGGTTTAGGGAGGAAGTCTCCGGTCTGTGCTTTTCTTTGCAGCCAGAGATTGATAGTGTTCCGGCTGACATGGAAAACTTGACTGGCTTCTGTTTTGGGCATACCGTCTAGTTCAATTGCATCAATAACTTTTTGTCTGAGGTCGTAACTATAGGGGGCTGGCATTTTTGGTCTTCTTAGTCATCTCGTCCTCTCCATTATACGTCCTAATTTTCCTGTCTGGGGCTATATTTCACCAAGGGCGAAAGTCCCACTAGGAGGTTATTTCAGGCATTGCAGCCTTATTTTGACTCCTAAACGTCTCGCACTTAATATATACTATACAATACCATGAGACCAAAAATATTTTGAGGGAAAATGGATCAAGCTATACCGCCAGAATTAGAATTCAGTAATCCTCTTGGTTGTCTCCCATGTCCTGATAGTCCGCTGTCTCTGGATTCTGCTTTTTATGTGGAGCGTCCCCCCATCGAAATTAGAGCCTATCAGCAAATAACCCAACCTGGTAGTGTTATGCGAATTAAAGCACCCCGAAAAATGGGAAAAAGTTCGTTAATGCTAAGGTTGATTAACCACGCCAACAGTTTAGGATATAGTACCGTCTTAATTGACTTTCACCAAGCGGATTTAGGGATTTTTGAAAGTTCGACCAAATTTTTGCGTTGGTTATGTAGTAATGTCACCAGACAGTTAGGAATAGCCTATAATATTAATGATTATTGGGATGAAGACATCGGCGACAAAGTGAGCTGCACGATGTATTTTGAAGAATACTTAATTCCCCAAATTAACGGACCTTTTTTATTGGTTTTTAATGAGGTTAATTTGCTGTTTGAGTATCCCAAAATCTTCATGAACTTTCTGCCATTATTGCGATTTTGGCATGAGAAATCTGCACATTCAACAATTTGGCAGAAATTGCGCCTGGTTTTGGTTCATTCCACAGAAGTTTATGTTTCTTTAGGGATTAATCAATCTCCCTTTAATGTAGGTGTATTGATTGATTTACCTGAGTTTACGCATCAGCAAGTGGGAGAACTAGCCGACAAATACCAACTCACTTTAACCGAAAATCAGTTACACAAATTAACCTGCTTGGTCGGTGGACATCCCTATTTAATTCATCTAGCTTTTCATTATTTATATGATCATCAAACAAAATTTGATGATTTTTTTCATCGAGCTTCTACCGATGCAGGTATTTATAAAAATTATCTGAAAAGATTCTGGATATTAATTCAAAAAAAGCCACAATTAGTGGAAATTATGCAGCAGTTAATCGCCGCCAAAAAAGCCTTAAAAATTGAGCCAATATCAGCCTATTACTTAGAGAGTATAGGGATAATTAAAAGCCTAAATAATCATTATCTTTTGGCTTGTGATTTGTATCGTGTTTACTTTAGCTATAAACCGATATTCCCCCAAGTGCCTAGTTCTATTTATATAGAACAATTGGAACGTGATAACCAATATTTATCAAATTTAGTTTATGTTGATGAACTCACTAAGGTGGCTAATCGCTCACAATTCCAGAAGGCTTTTAAAATGGAATGGGAATGTATGGCTATCAAACATAATCCCCTGGCATTAATTGTCTGCGATATAGATTACTTTAAACTATATAACGATACTTTTGGTCATCTAGCCGGAGACGTATGTTTACAAAAAGTAGCCCAAGCTATTCAACATAATTTACAACGTCCCAATGATTTATTAGCTAGATATGGTGGAGAAGAGTTTGTGGTGCTTCTACCCCAAACTGATGGGAAGGGAGCCATGTTTGTGGCGGCAAAAATTTGCCTCGCGGTCAAAGAATTAGCTATAGCTTCTGGAGTGCCTAAATCTGTAGATTCTCAGCATCCGGTAGTAACGATAAGTATAGGAATTGCCAGCATAATTCCTAGCAGTGATTATCATCCAGAGACCCTGTTTATGGCAGCAGATCAAGCACTGTATGAATCCAAAAAAGCTGGACGCGATCGCTATACTATGAGTTCAGAATTTAACTTTAAATACTAAACCGATACCCATGAAATTCCCAGAAATTGGCATCAGGTTCGAGATCGGGTAAAATTGTACTGAGGGGGGTTAAGCCAGTATCATCCCCCAGTCTGAGTCAGAAACAGCCGTAACAGTCATCTGTTGGCGCAAAGGTGCTTGAGATAGTGGCTAGACCAGGATAACAGTAGGCTAGACCCATAGCAGCATCAGCAAGAATCGATTAATATAAGCTAAATTAGCAGAAAGGGAAATCAAGTAGTCAATCCTTTTGAAAATATACAGAGGATTTTGAATATGTGTATTTGTGTTAACTGTTACTATGTCGATCGCTGTATCACCTACCACGCGGTAGAAACCCAGCATCAGGAACGCCATGTTAGCGAAAATCCCACCTTTGACCCCGTTGAACCCAGCATCAACGTTAATATTCGCACCACAGAAGATAGCATCGAGATGGAATGGGATGTAGTTGGCTGTGAGAGCTTTAAACAAGAAACCGGAAAATGGTCAAAATTGCGACCAGGAGAGCCTATCCCCACCTAATCACCAGCGGACAGCCATTAACAATTGGGGGTCAATCGTCACCCCCATCTTTAATTTTTTTTAACATCCTCAGATTATGAGTTACTGTTTTAATCCCCACTGTCCCAATCCCGAAAAACCAGGTGAGGGGGAGTTGTGCCAACACTGTGGCGCTTCTGTGAAACTATCGCCGCCAATGGCGGGGTCAGCCAATAGCCGTTATGCTGCGCTGGAACTCCTGGGACAAGGGGGATTCGGTCGCACATTTTTAGCGGTTGATCAACTGACACCCCACCATCCCCAAGTCGCCATTAAACAGTTTTTTCCCCAGGGAAATAATGCCAAGGGAGCGGCGGAGTTATTTCGTCAGGAAGCGCAGCAACTGGAGATTTTAGGGGAACATCCCCAAATCCCTAACCGGGTGGCTTATTTTGAGTCGGAACCCTATCAATATTTGGTTCAAGAGTTTATTGAGGGTAATAACCTGGCTCAAGAATTGATGCTCAAGGGTCCGTTTACGGAAAATCAAATTTATCAGGTTCTGGATGAATTGTTACCTGTGTTACAGTTTATTCACAGCCATAAGGTGATTCATCGAGATATTAAACCGGAAAATATTATCCGTCGCCACCGTAGCAGTAAAGGCTCAGAAAATACCTTGGTTTTGGTGGATTTCGGGGCGGCTAAATTGGTGACAGGGGGGCTATTACCTAAAACCGGGACTCTGATTGGTTCGGCTGCTTATACCGCCCCAGAACAGTTGATGGGAAAGGCTGTCTTTGCTAGTGATATTTATAGTTTGGGGGTAACTTGTATTCATTTGTTGACGGGTGTTACCCCTTTTGATTTGTTTGATGGTCATGAGGGTAATTGGGGCTGGCGTAGCTATTTAAAAAGTCCTGTTAGTGACGAATTAGGTGATATTTTAGATAGAATGTTGGCGGGGGCGACTAGCAAGCGTTTTCATTCGGCGGCGGCGTTACTGCTCAAGTTGCACCCTACTCCTAAATATATTGAGGCTATGCCGGGTTTCCAGTCGGAATCGGAAACTGGTTTTGTGGCGATCGCCACTAATCAAACCCCGATTAAACAGCCAATAAAACCTAGTAAACTCCCCCAGGAAGAACCACAAATCACTGAGGTTCTGCAAAAGGCTCTCAAATTCTATCAAGTTAAGGTGCAAGTTAATCGGATTAGTAAATCCAAGTTAACTATTGTGATTAATCGTGCCGCCCAACAACAGGTTGATTATCCCCAAATAGCTAAGGCGATCGCCTCTGAATTAACCCAATTAAACCTCAAGAATATTGTCCGGGTTAAGTTATTAGGTAGAGTCCAAAATCGAGGGGTTCCTGAATGGCAAATGGTACTCAAATTAGACCCCAAAGCTAGACGCAAAAATCAGCGCCTGCGGTTTAAGCAATATTGCCATAACTTGATTAGCAGTGAACATTGGCGCAAAAGAATCCACAGTAAACAGTTCTGGATGGATACATTAACTATGGCTATGGTCGCCTATATTTTTAGCAATAACTTGATAGTTTTTACGCCATTTGTAGCACTGCTAATTTCTCCAATGTTTATCATTTTTAAAAACTGGATAAAACCATATCATGACGTGGACGAAAACCAAGTTTTTGCCATAGTTGTCGGGTTATTCTTGGTGCTGGAGTTGCTGCAATTCAGATGGGTTCGTAACGACCTTTTTGGTATCATTATCGCTGGGATGTTTGTATCTATGCCACTGTTTTCCAACCGGAATAATTAATAATTAATGCTGCCCAAAGGCGTTGATTAACTTCCGGAAAGGGAGTGGGCGATCGCCTCTCCCATAACTTTGATGCGCGCCCCTAGTTGTCAGCACGAGATGACAAAATTTGCTGAATTTCCTGCAATGGTAAACCCAACATTTCGGCGATCGCTTCCGCGCTATTTCCCAAATTTGCCAAACGCACAACAATATTTATCCTTTCCTGTTGGAGACCTTGTTGGAGACCTTCTTGGCGACCGTCGGCAAATGCTTCTTGATAGAATCGGGTTTGTTTTAAATCGGTGAGTCCTAACATTTGGGCAATCTCCTCGCGACTTATTTGGGGTAGTTTGTAAATAACTATAGTTTCGATGATATCAATGATATCCCGTTGAATTGATTCTGGGGGGAGGGTTTGTTGGGCTTGCTTGATCAGGCTTATGGCTGATGCGATCGCCTCCGATGATGTTGGGTTTCACTGCGTTGCACCCAACCTACGGACAGTTACTGAGGTGGTCGGGAGAAATACTCCGTCGAGGCGGAAGGCTAGTTGTTTCACTTCTACAGAGGTGAATTGGTAGCGATCGCTTTCTTCGGGTGGACGGTTCGGCAGTTCAAAGAAGCTGCGGGGGTACTGTTGGAAAATATTGAAAATTGATGTGGGGTGGCAATGGGTTACACACAACCCACGGAAAGCTAGTTGGGTTTCACTGCCCTACTACGCAAAGCTGTGGATGTTGGGTTTCACGCTCGTTGCACCCAACCTACGGACAGTTACTCAGCCGCCGATATCCACCTTAAAACGAACTGCCATCACCAATCAGAATTAAAGGCGACCAATAAAAGGGATGTATGGCTTGTTGGGCGAAGGTTAATTTCGCCTGCCGTAAGGCCTCAACTTTCGTCATTTCCTGGTTGACATTCTCATAAAATTGTGTCATAATTAAGAGGGTTTTGTTGTCCTCGGCATTCCATAAACTGGCAATCACCGCATCGGCTCCCGCCCGTTCAAATAAGTAGGCGATCGCTGCAAATTCGCGGCCGTCTGATTCGGCTTCCATGGCGGTTTCACAAGCACTTAAAACCACCAAGTTAGTTTGGTTTAATCCCAACAAAGCGGCATCAGCAATATTGAAGGTTTCACCATTAGCAAATAATATGTTATTTGCCTCTAAATTTAGCCCCGGACATCCTTGCCTTTGAAAGCAGCCGTGGGTCGCCAAATGCAGGATATTAAACCGGGCAGAATCGTTATAAAAACGGTGGCGGGTGGCTTGTTCCCGCAGCCAATATTCCCCTGATAAAATTTCGGTAACTTGGCGGGCTTCCTGTTCGGCTCCCGGAAGTTCTTGGGAGGTGGGGGTGGGGTTGCCAAAGGCTAAAACATTGGTGGATAATCGGGGGTTATTTGGGATATTGCGGGTGGCGGAAATGCGGGTGAGGTAGTGGATGGGGTATTTTTCAAGGAGGTATTGTTCGCTTTGATTATCATAGAGGGTTTCAAAGGGAATATAACGGAGTTTTCCGGTGGCAATGATGGCGATTTGTTGGGGAGAATAGGCAGCAATATCCGCCTCGACGGGACGAATGAGATAATCATACAGTAGTTCTTGATTGCCAGCGTAGTTGTCGGAGTTTGGGTTTTGGATTTGGGCGCGATATTCGGTGAGGATGGCATCAAATTCGGTGGGGTTAATGGGAATGGTGCGGACGAGGGTGGCTTGGTCGCGGCTGACTAAAAAAATGCCGATTTTATCCTGGACGTTACGAATATTAGTTAACAAAACGGGTTGAATAACCAGGGTTCCGGGGGCGATATTTTCCCGGATAGTTTGGATGTCTTGGGGGGTGGTTTCAAAGAGTTCGGCAACTGGGGGATATTGGCGGGAGATATTCTCGGCTAGTTGGCTATTTTGGGCTTGTAATTGGTTGATTTGTTGGGAGAGTTGGGGTGTCCAGTCCTGGTCAACTTGGGCGTAAAGTAATTGTAGGCGTTGATGGTTTTGATTCCATTGGTCAATGAGTTTTTGGGCTTCTGGGTCGCCAACTTGGGCATCGATAAGGCGGGTATAGTCGGCGAGGTCGAAGGTGGTGGCGAGGTTATACCATTTAAAGGCTTGGTCGGGTTGGTTTTGGTCAATGAGAAGGTCTACAAGGGCGACGGATCTTCCTCGGTTACTTTCTAGGAATGTTTGGCGGTTTTCCTGTTGCAAACCTGCACGCATTTCTAGGGTAATTTGTACGGATTTTTCCAAGTTTTCGATGGCGGTCTGGGGTTGATTGATTTCGCTGTAAACTGCACCGATATTACTGAGAGTAGCCGCTTCCCCGGCGCGATCGCTCACTTCCTGCCATATGGGTAATGCTTGCTGGTAGTATGTTAAGGCTTCCTGGGGTTGACCGATAGCGCGGTAAACTACACCGATATTATTGAGAGTATTTGCTTCCCCGGCGCGATCGCGCACTTCCCGCCATATTGGTAATGCTTGCTGGTAGTATGTTAAGGCTTGCTGGGGTTGACCGATAGCGCTGTAAACTCCACCGATATTATTGAGAGTAGCCGCTTCCCCGGCGCGATCGCTCACTTCCTGCCTAATGGGTAATGCTTGCTGGTAGTATGTTAAGGCTTCCTGGGGTTTACCGATAGCGCTGTAAACTGCACCGATACCATTGAGAGTAGCTGCTTCCCCGGCGCGATCGCTCACTTCCTGCCTAATGGGTAATGCTTGCTGGAAGTATGTTAAGGCTTCCTGGGGTTTACCGATAGCGCTGTAAACTGCACCGATACCATTGAGAGTAGCTGCTTCCCCGGCGCGATCGCTCACTTCC
>NZ_JARPLC010000179.1:2268-7224 GCF_032350395.1 Limnospira sp. PMC 289.06 | reverse complement strand
GACGAACCCAGAGCGATCGCATAACCTTGTTGGGTGGACCCAATGCAATGTCACCACACATTTCACCCGGCTTTGTTGGGTTGCGCTTCGCTTCACCCAACCTACGACTAATTCCCTGTTACACTGACATATTGAGCCGCACCGTAAGCAGCACTGTCTAGGAGCGTATCAATAGACCATTCCACCCTTGTCTGGGTGAGATGGGGGAAACTATGGTCAATTCCCTGACGAATGCAGGCGATCGCATCCTGTTTAAATCGTTGATAGGCCCCATCGGATGCCGTTTTTTCCCTTTCTTGCGCTCCCCCAGAAATCACAATCAGGTCACAGCCTACCGTATTGACCACATTACGAGCCGCTATACCCAGGCTGGTAAAATACTCTTGCCAAATAGCCACCACATCGGACAGAGGCTCATCCATTTGACCCAAGCCACGCAGGGTTTTCGCCACCTCCATGGGATCTCCTTGTAACGCTTCCGGCACATTCCCCTTGGCCTGTCGGTGTTTAACCATATTTCTCAGACCCAATAAAGAGGCTCTCGTTTCCGCACATCCCCTCGCACCACATCCGCAGAGGTCGGCATTTTCCGAGCTATCAATACAAATATGACCGAATTCTGCCGAAACTGCCGGAGCCGACCAGATTTTCCCGTTGATAATCAAAGCGCCACCTAATCCGGTTCCGGTAATAAACTGAGCCATCACAGAAGAAGCCTTATTTTGAGCCTCGCGGATCCTGTATTCCCGGTAAGCGGCCGCGTCTCCATCATTGAGGAGGAGAGCGGGTAACTGGAGAGTATCGGAGAGTTTTTGGGCAATATTCACCCCTTGCCAAGAGCGATCGATATTGGTGGGATAAACACACATTCCCGAAGCATCAATAGGAGCGGGACAACAAGCACCGATCGCTTTTAAATCCTGGAATTGTAGATCATTGGCTTCGAGTAGCTCACTGGTGGCGGTTTTAATCACATTTACGGTAGCGTCGGGACCCTCAGAGGCGCTGCTGGGACGATCTAACCTTTCTCCGATGATCCCTTTTTCTGGATCAAATAATCCCAGTTTCACGGTACTAGCACCAATGTCAATCCCCAAGTAAACGCTCATGATTCTTTCCTAACATCCAACTCCTTTGGATTATAAACTTTGTGGGTTGGCTGAAATGCAATGTCACCCAACATTTGACCTGAATTTGTTGGGTGGCGCTTCCCTGTACCCAAGTTTGTAGGTTGGGTGAAATGCAATGTAACCCAACATTTGACGGAAAAACCGGGTTTCTTGACCCGTTTCTTGACCCCGCACCGAGAAACCCCGTTCACTTATCCTTTGGTCGTCCCTTTTTAATCCATCTCTCGGCTAACCACCACGCACCCCATGAACAAAATATGCTCCCCAACAATGCAATAATAAACGGGTGGGGAGGTAGCCAAAAGCGATCGCGACTGGGCGATTGCCAAGGTTCGTTGGCTAAACCGGAAGTTGAAGCGACGATCGCACCCGCCGCAATTCCCACACCCACGGCTTGGATATGGTTTTGTAAGTCCTGGTTATCCTTTTGTTGCTGTTTGTAATATTTCGCTTCGGCTTCTTGGCGTTGGCGATCGCATTTCGCTTGTTCCAGTTCAGTGGTGGCACGAATGCTGTTAATCAAATCGCTGAATAGGACTTGACCCGGTTCGAGATAGTCGATATAGGTTTTGATTTGCTGGAGACGCAGGGGAGCCGTTTTCGTGGCAAAATCTGACCAGTAGGAAAGGCGATCGTCTGCTTTTTCATCCCGGATATGGGACAGAGAAATCTGAAAGTTTTGCCCATTCACCTCAATTGTGGTATAATGTGCCTTGATGTCGCGCAATTTACAGTTATAGTCCAGTAGCCTTTGGGGAATTGTTTGTAACAGTTGATCGAGCTTGTTTAGGCGTTCCTCCGGTGTCGGCAACAAGAAAACCTGGTTAAACTCCTGCACCTGTGCTTCTAGCTCACTGTAGAGGTGTCTAGCGCCTTGATAACCCGCTTTCGCCAGTTTCCCAACCACCACACTTTTCTGATAAGTCCAGAATAAATTCCGCAGATTATAGTAGTTATCTTGGGCGCGGTCTAAGTCTATAGTATCGGGTTTAGCCAAGGAAATTAAAATCGTCAGCGAGTCAGCCGCGAAGATAAACAGCGGGCAATTAAACAGCCTATCTTCCGTGATATATTCAGCCTGTGGACACAAGTTTTTTGCCCACTCTTTGGCGCTGCTCAATTCCAGTTGATTCAAATCCTCACTTTCCCCACTCAACCATAGCACCTTGCCCAGACTTGCCCTCACATCGATTAACGCTTGGGGTTGAAATATCCCCGCATTTTCTGGGGAAAAATCAGCCTCTTCATCCTCCACAGACAGGTTTAAATCCGCACTATAGGTGTCGTTCATCTTAAACGTGCTGAGGTTTCCCCCTAGGGAGATATCATCAATTTTAATCACTGCAAAATCGAGGTTATGTTCTGGGTTCGCCTCCGTGGGTTCCGTGAACTTTGTTAGTTGAGGAAACGGGATTTTTGCCGACAATCCTCGCAAGCTCTCCCACAACAAACCCGCATCTGGGCTGTGGGTATCCGGTGCATCATCTAAGGATTGGCAGAGGTGGAAAGCAGCGAGACTAAGATTGAGGTTTTTCACGGTTTGGCGCTGGAGAAGGGTCGGAATTCTCTAGGTTGGTGGGTTTTTTAACCGCTTGGTCAATCAGTTCAGCTAAAGATTTATCGTTTCCCGGGGGTTTGGTTCCCGGAAAACTCATTTCATTGTTGCTGAGGCTGGAAGTGCGTTTGGAGGTTGCGCGTTTAGCCCTGTATTCGTTGTATAAACTCTCCCTCTCTTTCAGCCAAGATTCAATCGCTTGGGCATTTTTTTCGTCATCCTCACCGAGTTGCTGCTGTAATGCGAGTAAACTTTCCCGGTGGTTAGCAATCCAGTTATGGGGATTTTCTTCCAGGAGGGCGGTAAAGGCGGCGATTTTTTTGGCATCACTAACCATTGTCTTGTTCTCCTTGTCCAACAATACAGAATGCAGCCCAGTGGTATGGGGATTGATAGGGGCGAGAATTTATCCCCTCCTCTTCATTCTGGCCCATCTGTGCAAAATCATATTTTAATTCTTCGCGCCACTCCTCAGAAAATAGGGGGCATTGTTGTCGCCATTGCTCAAAGCCGCTGACGGTGGTTTCTCGGAGCCACTTTTGAGCCCCTTGCAGGGATTGGGCGAGTTGACCCGGTTGTTGTTGCAGCAGTTCGTAGGTTCTAATCAGCAGCAGGGCGGTAGAAACCTCATTGACGGACCAGAGGCTAACCAGGACGCTAGGGCTACCCGCCAGGATAAAGCCACTGGAGAGGCTGATATATTCGTCGGTTGTGTCTAGGGCGACTTGTCCGGTTTCGCAGGCGGAAAGGGTGACCAGGCTGCAATTGTTGAGGTTCAGGTTGGCGATGATGTTTTCGAGGGTGAGAACGCCATCGGCAAGTTGTAAGCCAGAGTCTAGGGGGGAGTTAGGGTTAAAGGAGGCGTGACAGGAGAAGAACAGGTGATGGATTTGGCTGAGGATTTTCTGGCGTTGTTCGTTCAGGAGGTTGGCGGTGGTGGCATTTTTCCCCGCGAGGGTGTTCCGGTCAGGGAAGAGGGTGCGGATGATTTCGATTTCTACATCAGCCCAGTCCAGGTCTTTGGTAGGGTTTTGGATGGCGAAGAGGCGGTTAAAGTGGGGGCGTGAGCGATTTTGGGCTTGTTGCAGCAGTTGGCAGTTGGGGGCGTAGGTGACTCCTTTGGGGAACAGGTCTTGTAGGAATTTGCCCTCACCCTCTCCTGTGGCAACGGGTAAGGCATGAAGGGGGAACAGGTGCAGGTAACGGTGAGGGATGAGGATGAGTTTTTTACAGTTGGGGAAGTTGTTAAACAGGTTCGCCAGGATTTCATCGAGATGCAGGATTGGGGCGAGGGTTTCTAGGCGTTCCGCCAGGGTATTGCGCCATTGGCTGTTGTCTCGGTTGCGGTAGTCGCGAAGATAGGAATTTCCCCAATCGATGAGTTTATCTAGGTCTTCTTTGGAAGATGTCCAGAGGTTGAGACGTTCGGCGGTGAGGGTGAAGGTGAGGAATTTATCCGGCAGGATGTACCATTCCAAAATGACGGTTTCCTCATCCAGTAACGCTTGCATGGCTTGGAAATGCAGGGGTTTGTAGGGTTCGAGTTCTTGCTTTTGTTGCCGCAGTTGGTTGAGGTGGGTAGAGTCCGGGTTCGTCTCTTCTTGCAGGCGGCGTTCTGCTTGAGCAATGGCGATTTTGAGGGATTGCAACTGTTGGCGGATGTTCTCGGGAATCACGCCCCCCGGATATGCATCACGGGTAGCCATGAGTTCCACCAAGTTACGGGCTTTACTACGGTCTACATATTCAATGGCATCCTGGTATCGACCCAACTCTAGGCACACTTCCACCATACCGCGATAAACTCGGTTCCATTCTTCATTAAAGTTGCGTTTATAGCCCTCACTATCCGCACCAATTTCACCCCGCAGATATTCCACCCGTTCCAGGGCTTCTTGAAAGCTACGGTAGGCATTTTCTAGGGCTTGTTGTTTCTGGGTGGAACTGTTCCCCGCTAGGCGAGATTGAGCTTTGTAGGCAAAACCAAAGTTATTCAGGGTTGTTGCTAAGTCGCGGGCTAACCCCAACCGCCGACTAATCCCTGCCGCTTCATCGTAGGCGGCGATCGCACCTTCGAGATGGGCTGCCGGGTTGATGCCCATTTCAGCTTGGGTGCGGCGGGCAACTCCGAGGTTATTCAGGGTAGAGGAGAGGTCTTTGTCTAACCCCAACCGCCGCAGAATCTCTGCCGCTTCATCGTAGGCGGCGATCGCACTTTCGAGATGGGCTGCCGGGTTGATGCCCATTTCAGCTTGGGTGCGGCGGGCAACT